>DAHWEX010000601.1 GCA_027326205.1 Actinomycetota bacterium | reverse complement strand
GGGAGGGACTCCCCCATGATTTGGGGGGTCTCCGGGGGGATCATTCCCCCGGAGTTAACACAGTGTTCTGCTCGGTGAGCGTGATGACGCCGACGGCCTGGGCCTGGGTCATGCCGAGGCAGCCGGCCAGGTGCTCCGCCGCGGCCCGCTCGGGCCCGGTGAGCGGGCCGTCCGCCATCGCGATCCTGATGGCCTCGGCGAGGCACCACTCGCGCGCCTCGGTCTGGAGCTGGGCGCCGAGCGCGCCGACCTTGCGCCTGGCGGCGTCGGCCGGCGCGGCGAGGTCCTGCCGCAGGGCGTCTTCGTCGTAGCCCTTGTCGCCGGCGCCGGTCACGGCGTCGAGGGCGCGGCGGCGGGCCACGGGGTTCGCCGGGTCACCGGCCCGCAGGATGACGGCGGCGAGCGCGCGCATCCCGGCGATGTGCGCCAGTTGCATCTCGACCGTGGTCGGCAGCTTGAGCACCTCGGTGACGTACCGGATCTTGCAGGACAGGCACTGGACGTGCTCGCCGGTCTTCATCAGCGGGATCAGCGGGACGAAGAAGACGGTGACGAACCTGCGGCCCGCGCGGTGGCGGTACTCGCGGTCGCCGCCGCAGCGACGGCAGAAGAACACGCCACGGCCGAGCGTCCGGTAGATGACGCACAGGCCCCAGATGAGCATGGTCGTCCCTTCGGTTAGGCGGTGCCTGGGCGCTAAGCGTATCGCGGCCGGCTGAGAGACTGCTTACATCGTTACTTATCTGTATATACCGGGCGGTCCTGCGCCCGGGGCGCCCGCGCGCACCCTTTCGCGTTGCGTTTTCGCGTTGCGTTTTCGCAGGCCAAAAACCGGTAGCCAGGCCGCTGCCGGCTGAGGTTGGCTGAGTGAATGCGCATCGACCAGTGGGACCCCGCCGACGAGAAGACCACCCGGGCGTGCTACGAGGTGCAGTGCGCCGCGCAGGCGGCCGACGACCCGGTGGCGCCGCCGCCGTCCTACGGGCCGTTCGGCATGTACCTCCGTTACGGCTACGAGCAGGAGCCGGGCGAGGCCTGGGTCGGCCGCGACGCCGGCGGCGCCGTGGTCGGCTACTACCGGATCACCCTGCCGGACCTGGAGAACCGCGACGAGGCGCGCGGCGGGCCGGTGGTGCACCCGGCGGCGCGGCGGCGCGGTTACGGACGGGAACTGCTGCGGCACGCGGGCGGGCGGGCGGCGGCGCGCGGCCGGACCCGGTTCAGCGCCGGGACGACCGCCGACGGCGCCGGCGGCGCGTTCGCGCAGGCGCTCGGGGCCCGGCTCGACCTGGAGGAGATGCGGCGGATCCAGTACCTGGGCGACATCGCGCCCGGCACGATCGAGGCACTGCGCGCATCGGCGGCGCGGGCCGCCGCCGGGTACTCGCTCGTGTCCTGGGAAGGCCCGATTCCCGAGCGGTACCTTGGCCCGATGGCCGGGGTGCTCAACGCGTTCAACGACGCGCCGCACGGCGCCAACGAAGAGCCGGCGCACTGGGACGCCGACCGGGTCAGGGAACGGACCGGGATCATCGTGCGGGCGGGGCTGATGCGCGGGCACAGCGTCGCGGCGATCCACGACTCGACCGGGGAACTCGCCGCGTTCAGCGAGGTGCTCATCGACCCGGAATCGCCGCGGTGGGGGCGCCAGCAGCTCACGGCGGTCCTCAAGGCGCATCGCGGGCGCCGGCTCGGACTGCTGGTGAAGACGGAGATGCTCGCCCTGCTCGCCGCGGCGGAGCCGCAACTCGACCGGATCGAGACCGGGAACGCGGCGGACAACTCGTACATGATCGCGGTCAACGAGCAACTCGGCTACCGGGCGGTCGCGCCGCACTGGAAGTTCTACGAGATGCCCGTCGCGGCCGCGCTTGGCTAGTCGTAGAAGCCGAGGCGGCGCAGGTACTTCGGGTTGCGCTGCCAGTCCTTGGCGATCCTGACGTGCAGGTCCAGGTAGATCCGGCTGCCGAGGAGCGCCTCGATCTGCTGGCGGGCCCTGGTGCCGACATCCTTGAGCCGGGCGCCGCGGGTGCCGATGACGATCGCCTTCTGGCTCGGGCGCTCGACGTACAGCTCGGCGTGCACGTCGATCAGGTCCGGCTGACCGGGGCGCGGCCCCATCTCCTCGACGAGGACGGCGATCGAGTGCGGCAGCTCGTCCCTGACCCCCTCCAGGGCGGCCTCGCGGATCAGCTCGGCGACCATGATCTGCTCGGGCTCGTCGGTCAGCTCGCCGTCCGGGTAGAGCGCCGGCCCCGCGGGCAGGTGGCCGATCAGGATGTCCCTGAGCACGTCGAGCTGGAACTCCGCCACGGCGGAGACCGGCACCACGTCCGCCCACTCCCCCAGTTCGCTGACCGCGAGCAGCTGCGCCGCGATCCGCTCCTGCGGGACCTCGTCGGCCTTGGTGACGATCGCGACGACCGGCGTCCCCTTCAGCGCGGCGAGCTCCCTGGCCAGGTACTTGTCGCCGGGGCCGACGGCCTCGCCGGCGGGGACGCAGAAGCCGATCACGTCGACCTCGGTGAGCGTGCCGCGCACCAGCGAGTCGAGGCGCTCGCCGAGCAGGGTCCGCGGGCGGTGCAGGCCGGGCGTGTCGACGATGACGAGCTGCGCGTCCGGGCGGTGGACGATGCCGCGGATCACCCGCCGCGTCGTCTGCGGGCGGCTGCTGGTGATCGCGACCTTGGCCCCGACGAGCGCGTTGGTCAGCGTGGACTTGCCGACGTTCGGGCGCCCGACCAGGCAGGCGAACCCGGACCGGAAGGCGGGCTGCGCCGGCGCCGGGCTGGCGTGCCCGCCACTCCCCCGGCCCTTGCCTGCCTGCTTCTCGGTCACACGCTGCTGGTTCACCTGTCAATTGTCGGTCATCCGGGCCACCCGTTGGGTTGCCGCCCGCGGCGAAGTCCGGCGGTGATAGCGGATCGTTAGGCGTACCAGGGTGCTCCTCATGATCCGCTATCTCGCCGCGAGTCCCCGCGGTGGAGGCCGCCCTCCCTGGGTAATGTCTCATTTGTGACGCAAACCCCCATCTGGCGGCCCACCGCGCGGCTTCTCGTGACCGATCCGGATGGCCGGGTCCTGCTGTTCAGCGGGGGAACGGGGTCCGGGCGGTGGTGGTTCACGCCGGGCGGCGGCGTGCACCGGGGGGAGACCGTGCAGGCCGCGGCCGTGCGGGAACTCTTCGAGGAGACCGGGTTCGCGGTCAAGGAAGAGGAACTCGGGCCGGTGGTGGCGACGTCCACCGCCCACTGGCGGGCCGAGGAGTCGGCGAAGCTGTACCTCGGGGCGTACTCGTTCTTCTTCCTGCGGGTGGCCCGCACCGAGCTGAACACCGACGGGCAGGAAGACCTGGAGCGCTCCGTGATCACCGGGCACCGCTGGTGGAGCGTCGCGGACCTGCGGGCGACGGCCGAGCCGTTCGTGCCGGCCCAGTTGCCCGACCTGATGGAGCGCCTGCTCGGCGGCGGCATCCCCGGGCACCCGATCCGCCTCCCCCGGCGGCACTAGCGCCGGGCCCGGAGCGTCCTAGGGGGCGATGGTGGCGCGGAGCTTGCCGTCCGGGCCCGCGTGGAAGACCGGGGCGCCCGGGCCGAGGTCGCGGACGGCGGCCAGGTCGCCCGGGTCCGGGTCCTCGTCGCTGACCAGGGCGGCGGCCTCCAGCGACTCCGCGCCGGAGGAGACCGCCATCGCGACCGCCAGCCGCAGCGCCGACAGCCGCAGCGACGGCAGGGCCACGGCGGCGGCCGTATAGGTCCGCCCGGTCTCGTCGCGCACCGCGGCGCCCTCGGAGGAGGCGACCCGGGCCCGGGTGGACCGCGCCAGGGTAATGATCTTCTGATCCTCCGGGTCAAGCTCATTCCCGGCCGCCACGTCGCTCACGTCACTCACGGAAGGAAGTGTATGGTGCCCGCGGTTTTCACTCGGGGGCTTCCTGCTCGATGAGCAGGGTGCCGAGCTTGTTGCGGCGGCCGGCCAGGTTTTCCGCCGTCAGGTGCAGGCCGGCCACCGTGGCCTCGGAGCCGGCGATCGGTACCCGGCCCAGTTCGTGGGCGAGCAGGCCGCCGACCGTTTCCACGTCCTGCGCGTCGATCGTGACGCCGAACAGTTCCTCGAGGTCGGCGACCGGCAGGCGGGCGATGACCCGGGCCGTGCCGGGAGCCAGCCATTCGACCGGGGCCCGCTCGTTGTCGTACTCGTCGGCGATCTCGCCGACGATCTCCTCGAGGATGTCCTCGATCGTGACCAGGCCCGCCGTGCCGCCGTACTCGTCGATGACGACCGCCACGTGGTTGCGGTGCAGTTGCATCTGGCGGAGCAGTTCGTCGACCGGCTTGGAGTCGGGGACGTAGGTGGCGGGCCGCATGACCTTCTCCACCGTCTCCGGCGCCTCCGCTTCCGGGTGGGAGTGGGTCCAGGCGACGATGTCCTTCAGGTACGCGATCCCCACCACGTCGTCGGTGGACTCGCCGGTCACCGGGATGCGGGAGAAGCCGCTGCGCAGCGCCAGCGACAGCGCCTGGTCCAGGGTCTTGTCCCGCTCGACGAACACCATGTCCGTGCGCGGCACCATGACCTCGCGGACGATCGTGTCGCCGAGTTCGACGACCGAGCGGACCATTTCCCGCTCGCCCGGCTCGATCTCGTCCTGCGACTCGATGTAGTCCACCAGGTCCTCGACCCCCGGGCGCCCGTTCAGCTCGGGGTCGCCGCCCTGGCCGCCGAACGGGAGCGCGCCGGTCACCGTGTCGAGCAGGCGCGCCGCCGGGCCGAGGGCGGCGTGCAGCGGGCGGAGCACGGCCTCGGCCATCGCCGATACCCGTTCGGCGCGCTTGCGCTCCATGGCGCGCGGGCCGACGCCGATGAAGACGTAGCGGGCGACGAGCAGCACGCCCGCCGCGGGCAGGAACACCTGCCAGCCGCCGCCGAGCCAGTGCGCGAAGGCGAGGGTCACGAAGACCGCGCCCGATACCTCGGCGCACACCCTGATCAGCGTCAGCAGGCTGCCGTAGCGGTCAAGTCCGTCGGAATCGGTCCTGGCCAGGGCCCGCTGTGCGCCGGCGCACCAGCCCGCCGCGCCGATCAGGGCAATCGCGGCGAGCAGCAGCCACCAGGCCGGGGACATCAGGGCTGTCCGCTGGCCAGCTGATCTCGCCAGTCACGCAGCAGCTCGCCCTGCAGCCCGAACATCTCGGCTTCCTCTTCGGGGTCCGCGTGGTCGTAGCCGAGCAGGTGCAGGACGCCGTGCACGGTGAGCAGCTCAAGCTCGGCCTGCGTCGAGTGGCCGTGCTGCTTCGCCTGGGCGGCCGCCACCTGGGGGCACACGACCACGTCGCCGAGCAGGACCGGCTCGTCCTCGTCCTCGTCACGGCCCCGGCTGCGGTTCGGGCCGGCGATCACGTGCGGCCGCAGCTCGTCCATCGGGAACGACAGCACGTCCGTCGGGCCGGGCTCGTCCATCCACTTCTCGTGCAGGTTGGTCATGTGCGCCTCGTCGACGAGCAGCATGGACAGGTCCGCGAGCGGGTGGACCTCCATCTGGCCGATCACGTACTGCGCGAGCTCGCGCAGGGCGTCCTCGCCGACCACGACCCCCGACTCGTTGTTGATGTCGACGCTCACCTTCGTGCTTCCCCGTCTTCGCGCGTGCTTACTTGCTCTGCCTGTGGTTGCCGCGGCGCTGGTCCGTGCCGTGTTCCCGGCCGTGCTGGGCGCCCTGGGCACCCTGGGCGTCGTAACGTTCGTAGGCGTCGACGATCTTCCCGACCAGCTTGTGCCGCACCACGTCCGTGGACGTGAGCCGGGCGAAGTGAATGTCGGGGATGCCGTCGAGGATCTCCTGCACCACGCGCAGTCCGCTCACCTGCCCCTCCGGCAGGTCGACCTGGGTGACGTCGCCGGTGACCACGATCTGAGACCCGAACCCGAGGCGGGTGAGGAACATCTTCATCTGCTCCCGCGTGGTGTTCTGCGCCTCGTCCAAGATTATAAAGGAATCGTTCAGAGTCCGGCCGCGCATAAAAGCAAGCGGTGCTATTTCGATCGTGCCCGCGGTCATCAGCTTGGTGATCGCGTCCGGGTCGACCATGTCGTGCAGCGCGTCGTAGAGGGGGCGCAGGTACGGGTCGATCTTCTCGTAGAGCGTGCCGGGGAGGAAGCCGAGGCGCTCGCCCGCCTCGACGGCCGGGCGGGTCAGGATGATCCGGTTGACCTCCTTGGCCTGCAGCGCCTTCACCGCCTTGGCCATCGCGAGGTAGGTCTTGCCGGTGCCCGCCGGGCCGATCGCGAACACGATCGTGTGCTTGTCG
>DAHWEX010000127.1 GCA_027326205.1 Actinomycetota bacterium | reverse complement strand
ATTCAGCGTCCGCCTGATAGTGGATCGTTAGGAGGCGCGGGGGCCTCGTAACGATCCACTATCACCAGCAGCAGGACTCCTCGCCCGCGCCGACGCCCCGGTCAGCGCGGAGTTGGCGAAGATCGCCGTGAATAACCCTCGTTATTTTCGTTAAAATCGACCGGAAAAGGGGAAGGAATAATGTCGTAGGCACCTGGCACTGTGGGAGGTATGACAGAGCCTCTTACGCTCATGGCGGTTCACGCTCACCCTGACGACGAGGCGTCCGGCGGCGGAATCCTCGCCACGTACGCCGACCAGGATGTCCGGGTCGTCGTGGTCACCTGCACCAACGGCGAGTTCGGCGACGCGCCCGGCGGGATCAAACCAGGGCAAGATGGACACGAGCCGCAAACCGTCGCCCGGCTGCGCCTGGCGGAACTCGACGAATCCGCGCGGATTCTCCAGGTCAGCGCACTTGAGACGCTTGGCTACCACGACTCGGGGATGCTGGAGTGGGAGTATAAGGACCGGCCGGATGCCTTCTGGAACGTGCCGCTCGACACGGTGGCCGGGCGCATCGGCGAGTTGATCGACAAGTACCGGCCGCAGGTGCTCGTGACCTACGACGACGCGGGCGCCTACCAGCACCCAGACCACGTGCACGCCAGCCGCGCCGCCCAGGCCGCCGCGGCGGCGACCGGGATCCCGGCGAAGGTCTACCTGTCCACGATGAAGAGCTCCAACTGGCGCAAGATCTGGGATGCCCTGCGCGAGGCGGGCGAAGAGGTACCGAGCTGGGACAACGACTCCCCGGAGGCCAGGGAACGGGCCGAGCGGGCGCTTGAGTCCGAGACGCGGATCACCACCACGGTGGACATCCGGCCGGTGCTCGAGCGCAAGCGGGCGGCGCTGTTCGCCCACGGCAGCCAGATCAACGACTCGTGGTTCAGCAAGATCCCGGCCGAGATCGCGGAGCAGGCCTTCGGCTACGAGTACTTCATCAGGATCACCGACAAGACCGGCACCCCGCTTCCGGAAGAAGACCTGTTCGCGGGGCTGCGAACGGGGGCATAACCGGCCATGTGCGCGACGATCGCGACGATCGCGACGATGGGCGCGATGGCCGCCTAGCCGTCGCCATCGCGGAGCTGTACGGGGCGGCCCCCGAGGCCTTCACCGCGCGCCGGTCCGAGCTCGCCACGGCGGCGCGCGGTGCCGGGGACCGGGCCGCGGCGAAGGCGATCGGCGCGCTGCGCAGGCCCACCCGCGCCGCCTGGGTGGTCAACCAGCTGGCGCGGGCGGACCCGGGCGCCCCGTCGAAGCTGGCCGAGCTCGGCACCGCGCTGCGGGCCGCCCAGGAGGCGGGGCACGGGCCCCGGCTCCGGGAGCTGTCCGCCGCCCGCGGCGCCCTGGTCGACGCGCTCACCGTCCAGGCGCTGGCGGTGGCCGGCGTGCCGGACCCGCCGCCGTCGCTGCGCCTGGAGGTCAGCGAGACGCTGACCGCCGCCCTCGCCGACCCCGGGGTAGCGGCGGCCTTCGCCACGGGGACGCTGACCCGCGCGGTGCGCTGGTCGGGCTTCGGCGTGCTGCCCGCGGGAGATGACACGGATTCCGCGGCAGCCTCAGCCGGGCCGGGCGGCGCCAATCCGGTGGCCGACCCGGGGACCGCCCGCCAGAGCTACCCGGGCGGCGGCCGGGCGTCGGTGCGCGGCGGCAGCGGCACCACGCCGGCACCAGCCGAGGCGGATGCCGGCCGGTCCGCGTCCATCTCGGTTCCCGGGCCCCGAAGGCGAGCGACGCGGCCAGCCGTCGCGGCGGCCGTCGCTGAGCGGCACGCGGCGGACGACGAGCGGCTGGCGCGGGAGGCGCACGAGCGGGCGGCCCGCCGCCGGGACCAGTATGCCGCGGCCGAACGGGCCGTTGCCGCCGCCGCCGACGCGGCCACCGCGGCCGTGTCCGAGGAGGAACGGCTGGAGGCCGAGGTTCGCGAGCTGGAGCAGCGGCTCACCCGGTCGCGGTCCGACCTGGCCTCCGCCCGGATGCGCGCCCGCCACGCCGAGGCCGCCGAATGGCGCGCCCGCCAGGCCTTCCAGCGCCTCACCAGGTAGCGACGGGTACCACAGGTGCACCCTGGGTCGCCCGCGGCGTTCGGCCGAGGCGGTCCGCAAGGCTGCGGTTTCGCCGTTTCCAGTTGATCTCATCGTCATATTTCATGAATTCGCGTCTGTCGCTGGCGTCTCTGGCGAAGCGAGTGCGGAATCAATCCACATCAGCACAAGCTTCGTGTTTAACCGGCCGCCGTCGCTTGACTTAGCGAAAGATTTTAGGCCACATTAGACATGGGGAGCCTTACGGCCGCGCGTCGCTGTATGCGCCTTTAGAGGTGATGCGTCCACGTGACCATCTTCGTACGTTCGGCCGACGGCCGACGGCTAGCCGTGCGCGTTGCCGGGAATCCGGCCGGGCATCCGGTGGTCTACCTGCACGGGACGCCGGGCAGCCGGGTGGCGCCGCTCCCCCGCGAGCGGGTGCTCTACACGATCGGCGTGCGGCTCATCACCTTCGACCGGCCCGGCTACGGCGGGGCAGACCGCCTGGCGTCCCGGCAAGTGGCGGACGTCGTCCCGGACGTCGCGGCGATCGCGGACGAACTGGACGTAGAGACGTTCGCGGTGCTCGGCCGGTCCGGCGGCGGGCCGCATGCGCTCGCCTGCGCGGCGCTGATGCCACGGCGCGTCACCAAAGCCGGGATCCTGGTCTCGATCGCCCCCTGGGCGGCCAAGGGGCTTGACTGGTTCGCCGGGATGTCCCAGTCCAATGTTCGCGAGTTCACCTCGGCGTCCAGTACCCCGGAGTCGCTCATCGTAGAGCTGGCGCAGACCGCGGCGAGAATCAAGGCCGACCCGATGAGCCACGTCTCGGCCCTAGGGCCCGAACTGCCCGAAGATGACCGCCGCGTGATCGAGGACGCCGGAATTCGGAAGTTGCTCGCGGAGAATTTCGCGGGGGCGCTGCGGGACTCGGCGGATGGCTGGATCGACGACTCGCTGGCGTTCTGCGCGCCATGGGGGTTCGACCTGACGGACATCAGGGTTCCGGTACTGCTGTGGCACGGGGAGAAGGACGTGTTTTCGCCAGCAGCGCACGCTCGCTGGCTGGCCGAGCAGATTCCCAGCGCGGAACTGCGGGTCCTGCCCGACTCCGCGCACTTCAGGGCCCTTGAGGCGGTGCCCGACATGCTATCTTGGCTGATCCGGCCGGATTGATCGACAGATGTCGATCGGCGCGCGCAGGGCAACCCGATCGTGCATAATGAACGTCTAGTGCCCGGGCAGGCGGGAACTTTGTCCGAATCCTTAACAGCGGAGTGGATCGCGCCGTGTTTGGCTATGTGAATTTCCGCGAGAATATTGTGTCGTGCTATTGTGCGCTCGCCCACTGACTTCCCTGTCAAGGCTGCGGACGGTCGGGTCCTTCGGGTAAGAGTTTCTGGAAACCCAGAGGGCCGACCGGTTTTCTTCCTGCACGGCACCCCGGGAAGCAGGCTTGGCCCCACACCGCGCTCGAAGATCCTGTACAACCTCGGTGTCCGGCTGATCAGCTTCGACCGGCCCGGGTACGGTGGCTCCGAGCGACTGGAAGCCCGTCGGGTACGGGACGCGGCCGACGATGTCGTGGCCATCGCGAGGCACCTGGACATCGGGAAGTTCGCGGCGCTTGGCCGGTCGGGCGGCGGACCGCACGCGCTCGCCTGCGCCGCGCTGCTTCCGGAACAGGTCACCCGGGTCGGGGTCCTAGTTAGCCTGGCCCCCTGGGAGGACATGGGATCGCAGTGGTTCAACGGGATGACCCCGTCCAACGTGCGTGAGTACAAGGCGACGGCGGAGCCGGGCGTGCTGGCCGCACGACTGGGGCAGGCCGCCGCCAAGATCAAGGCAGATCCCAGCAGTCACGTCGCCACGCTCGGTCCGGAGATGCCGGCCGACGACCGCCGGGTCGTGGCCGATGCGGGAATCCGGGCCCGGTTGGCGGAGAATTTCGCGGAGGCGCTGCGGGACTCGGCGGCCGGGTGGATCGATGACGCGCTCGCCTTCCGCCGGCCGTGGGGATTCGACCTGGCGGACATCAAGGCGCCGGTACTGCTCTGGCATGGTGCCGACGACGTGTTTTCGCCGGTTAACCACACCCAGTGGCTCGCCAACAAGATCGCCAGCGCCGAGGTGGTCATCCAGCCCGGGCGCGCGCATTTCAGCGCGCTCGAGGAGATTCCCGAGGTGCTTTCCTGGCTGGTCAAGTCCGACCCGCTCGGCTGAGCGGGTGAGGGGGTGAGCGGCTACCGGGGCCAGTCGCCGCTCAGCCGCGGCGATCACATCGGCTGGGCTTCGATGTCCAGGTCCTGCAGCCTCCAGTCCCGGAGCGCGATGACGCTTGGGTGGTTGCCGCCGCCCAGCTTCGCGGCCAGACCCGCGATGACCTGGCGCTGCAGCTCCGATGCGCCATGGCTCCGCCTTGCCCGCATCGTGACCGCCCGGTTGGCGTCGCAGAGCAGGGTTTCCGGGTGGTCCGGGCCGATCACTTCGCGCATCAGCTGGCCGACCGACCCCTGCTCGCTCTCCGCGCTGGACAGCTGGTTCAGCTCATGCAGGCAGTTCGCCCGGTTAACCGCGCAGGCGAGCGTGAAGTGGTGCCGGTCACCGAGCTTTTCCCGCAGCGCGCGGAGCGTGTCGTCCGCCAGTCGCTTCGCCTCTCGGATCTCGCCTAGGCCACGGAGGTAGCCGACCTTGTTGTTGGCGGCCGCCAGGGTGAAGGGGTGATCGGCACCGAGCGTCCGCTCGTAGGCGCCGAGCACCTCGGCCGCTACCTCAAGGGCGTCGTCGAGCCGCCCGAGCGCGGCCAGGTCGCAGGCCAGGTTCAGGCGGCAGGCGATAGCGTCCTGGTCGTCGGCGGGGAAGTTCCGCTGGTACCGCTCGCTGGTCTCCCTCGTCAGCTCATAGGCCTCGTTGGGCTTGCCCATCTTCCGCAGCGACACCGCCAGGTTCTTCGCGGTGCGCAGCGTGTCCGGGTAGTCCTCACCGATGTCGTCGCTCATCCGGGCGAAGGCGTCGTAGGCGATCTTGAGTGATTCGACCGATCCCGCGTAGTCGCCTAGTTCCCGCTGGTCGCGGGCGAGCATTGACGCGGAGTGCAGCGAGGACGGATGACCGTGCCCCAGGACCTGGTTCCGGCGGCCCAGCGTGTCCAGGTCGGTCTTCAGCGCCTCCTCGCTGTTGCCGAGTAGCCTCAGGTCCACCCCGAGGTTGTTCGCCGCGGCCAGGGTTCGCGCGTGGTCGGGCCCGAACAGGTTCTTGGTGTCTTCGTAGGTCTGGCGGTCCATCTCAAGCGCGTCGGCGAACCGGCCGAGGCCCCGCAGGTCCGCCGCGAGGCTGCCTGCGGTCTGCAACGGGTGCGGGTGCCCCGCGGGCAGGACCGCGCGCTGCTTTTCCAGGATCTCCAGGTCTTGTTCGTATGCCTCCCGGTACCGGCCAAGCGAGCGCAGCACGTTCGCTACATGGAACCGCAGGTACAGGGTTTGACGGTGGTCCGACCCGAGCTTGGCCTCCCACTGCTGCTCAAGCCAGGATCCGGTCTCCAGCGCCGCCTGCAGCTCGAAGCGCTTGTAGAGGTAACGCACCCGGTCGATCAGTAGCTGGCGCGGGTCGTCATGGTCGCAATTGTGCGCCTCTGACGGGCCGAGGTGAGGCCAGATCATGTCCCACTGGTTCCACGTGGCCGGGTCATCGGTCCCGCTCGCCGGCTGCGCCCCAACGAGGATGTTGTGCACCTGGTGAATAATCTCCTCGCGATCTTCCCGGGAAGAAATCTGCGACCGGATAGCCACCTGAATGAGCCGGTGCACCTGGATGTTGGTAGCAGGTTCGACCTTGGCGAGCGAATAGCGGGAAATGTCCTGAATCAGCAGGCCGATCACGCTTCGGTCGGTGAGGCGGTCGTCGTATGGCAGCAGCGCACGAATCATGTCGGCGCTGTTCAGCAGCGAAAACGAGATCGGCTCTGGTGCGAAGAAGGCACATAGCTCCAGCAGCCGGGCTGCCGCCGGCGACTGCTTGCGCAACCGCTCAAACGAGAGCGAGTAGGTTGCCGCGACCGGTTCCGGATAGTTACCCCCGGTCCGCTGGAGAATCTGAGTGGGTTGCGTCTTCAGCTGCTCGACGTACTCGGCCGCGCTCATTCCCGTCGTGGCGAGCCAGGCACCTGCCTGCTCGACGGCTAGCGGCAGGTCGCCAAGCGCGTCG
>DAHWEX010000586.1 GCA_027326205.1 Actinomycetota bacterium | reverse complement strand
TGAGATGTCTTGGGCGTTGGGCGTAGTGCTGCTGAGGCTATTCGGCGGAAACGAAGCCTTCAGGGAGCAGGATTTGCGCGAGCCTGATGCTGGTCACGCCGGGCGTGCCGATCCTGGGCGCCTTCATGTACAACGCCATCTACAAGATGGACGCCTACGCGTTCAGGTGCACCGGCGTGTTCACCACCAAGATGCCCACCGACGCCTACCGGGGCGCCGGGCGGCCCGAGGCGACGTACGCGATCGAGCACCTGATGGACGACCTCGCCGCCGAACTGGGAGTCGACCCGATCGAGTTGCGGGAGCGGAACTGGATCAGGCACGAGGAGTTCCCGTTCACGACGATCGCGGGCCTGACCTACGACACGGGGAACTACGAGGCGGCCACGGCCGCCGCCAAGGAGCTGTTCGGGTACGACGGGCTGCGCAAGGAGCAGGCGGACCGGGTGTCGGCCGGCTCTTCGGTGCGGCTGGGCATCGGAGTCTCGACATTCACTGAAATGTGCGGACTCGCGCCCTCGCGCGTCCTCGGGTCGCTCGCCTACGCGGCCGGCGGCTGGGAGTACGCGTCGGTCCGCATGCTGCCGACCGGCAAGGTCGAGGTCGTGACCGGGTCGTCCGCCCACGGGCAGGGGCACGAGACCGCATGGTCCCAGATCGTCGCCGACCAGCTCGGCGTCCCGTTCGAGGACGTGCGGGTGCTGCACGGCGACACGGCGATCTCGCACAAGGGCATGGACACGTACGGGTCGCGGTCGCTCGTCGTCGGCGGGACCGCCCTGGTGAACGCGTGCGGGAAGGTCCGGGAGAAGGCGAGGGTCATCGCGGCCGGGCTGCTCGAGGTGTCGGCCGACGACCTTGAGTGGTCGGACGGCCGGTGGTCGGTGCGCGGCGACCCGGACCAGGGCAGGTCGATCGGCGAGATCGCGTTCGCCGCGTTCGCCGCGCACAACCTGCCCGACGGGGTCGAGCCGTCGCTCGACTCCGACGCGACGTACGACCCGGACAACTTCTCCTACCCGCACGGCACCCACCTGTGCGCGGTCGAGGTGGACACCGAGACCGGCCAGGTGAAGATCCGCTCCTACGTGGCGGTCGACGACGTCGGCGTCGTGGTGAACCCGCTGATCGTGGAGGGCCAGGTGCACGGCGGCATCGCCCAAGGCGTCGCGCAGGCGCTGTACGAGGAGGCCGCGTACGACTCCTCCGGCAACCTCGTCACGGCATCCCTGGCCGACTACCTGATCCCGTCGGCGGCCGACCTGCCCACGTTCACGACGGCGCGGACCACCACGCCGTCCACGCTCAACCCGCTCGGCGTCAAGGGCGTGGGCGAGGCCGGCACGATCGCCTCCACCCCCGCCGTGGTGAACGCGATCGTCGATGCGCTGCGGCCGCTCGGCGTGTCCGACGTGGCCATGCCCTGCACGCCCGAGCGGGTGTGGCGGGCCATTCAGCAAGCCCGTTCGGAAGGGGACGCGCAGTGATCCCGGCGAAGTTCGACTACACGCGGCCGTCGTCGCTCGACGAGGCGCTGTCCGCGCTCGCCTCGGGCGGCGAGGACGCCAAGGTGATCGCGGGCGGCCAGTCGCTGCTGCCGCTGCTCCGGCTGCGGTTCGCCTACCCCTCGGTCCTGGTGGACCTGGGCGGCCTCGCCGCGCTGCGCGGGGTGCGCGACCTCGGCGACTCGCTGGAGATCGGTGCGCTCACCACGCACTACGAACTGACCAGGGACCCGCTGATCGCCGAGCACTGCGGGCTGCTGGCGCAGGCGGCGGGGACGATCGCGGACCCGGCGGTGCGGCACCGGGGCACGATCGGCGGCGCGCTCGCGCACGCCGACCCGGCCGGCGACCTGCCCGCGGTCGTCACGGCGCTGGACGCGGTGATCGTCGCCACCGGACCGGGCGGCGAGCGCACGATCTCGCCGGGCGAGTTCTTCGCCGACTACCTCACCACCTCGCTCGCCCCCGGGGAGATCCTCACCGCCGTCCGGGTGCCGAAGCTGGACGGCTGGGGCTACCGCTACGAGAAGTTCCACGTGACCGCGCAGGCCTGGGCGGTCGTCGGGGTCGCGGCGGTAGCGCGGCGCGCCAACGGGCACGTCGCGCAGGCGCGGGTCGGGCTCACCAACATGGGCTCGGTCCCGGTCCGGGCGCACGCTGTCGAGGCGGCCGTCGCGGACGCGGACGCGTCGCCCGCCGCGCTCTCGGCCGCCGCGGCGCACGCCGACGAGGGCACGAACCCGCCGAGCGACCTGCGCGGCGCGGCGGACTACCGCCGTCACCTGGCCCGCGTGCTCACCGGCCGGGCGCTCGCGGCAGCCGCCGGCGTCTCCTGAGCGCAGACATCGCGAGGGGCCGTGGCACGTTCCGCCGGGGCCCGGCCCCTCGCGGTCTCACCGAACGCCCGGCACCCTCGGTCAGGGGGAATCCACCTGAGCATAGGATCTGCTAAAGGGAGAAAGTAACCGGCAGAAGAAAGTAGCTCCGCATGGCCATTGAGCTAGACAACTCATTCACCGTCCCAGTGCCGCCAGAGAAGGCGTGGGATGTCCTGCTTGACGTTGAGCGGATCGCCCCGTGCATGCCCGGTGCCAGCGTCCTGTCGATCTCCGATGACGGCAACGAGATCGAAGGCCAGGTCAAGGTCAAGCTTGGCCCGCTGTCCCTCACGTACAAGGGAACCGCCAAGTTCACCGACAAGGACCAGGCCAGCTCGCGCGTGGCGATCGAGGCCACCGGCAAGGAGACCCGCGGCGCGGGCACCGCCTCCGCGACCGTGCAGGCCGTGCTCAAGCCCGGCGACGCCGCGGACAGCACGCTCGTGTCGATCCACACCTCGCTGAACGTGACCGGCCGCCCGGCGCAGTTCGGCCGTTCGCTGCTGCCCGAGGTGAGCGGCAAGCTCATCGCGCAGTTCGCGTCGAACCTCGAGGCGCTGATCGCCTCGGACAACGCGGGCCCCGCGGCCGAGGAGACCGCCGCCCCCGAGTCCGCCGAGACGGCGGCCGACTCTTCCGGCACGGTGCCGGCAGCGCCCGCCGCCGCGCCCGCCCCCGCCCCGGTGGTCAAGCAGGAAGAGTCGCTGAACGCCTTCAAGTTCGTGGTCATCCCGATCCTGAAGCGGGTCCTCCCGGTCGCCGCCGTGGGCGCCGCGATCGCGATCGTCATCCGCAGGCTCAGCGGCAGGAAGAAGTCGTCCTAGCCCATCGGCATACGTCCGGCCCGGTCCCCCGCCTGACGGGGGACCGGGCCGGACGCCTTTGAGCGGACGCCCAGGGAACTCAGGGAACCAGGACCTCGGTGATCGGGAGGGACGAGTCGGCGGGCAGGGCCAGCGTGGACGGGGGGCGGCCCCGCGCCACGATCTCGGCGCCGAGAGCCGCCACCATCGCGCCGTTGTCGGTGCAGAGGCCGGGACGGGGAACGCGCAGCCTGATGCCGGCGCTCTCGCACCGCGCGGCGGCCAGGGCGCGCAGCCGTGAGTTGGCCGCCACCCCGCCGCCGATCACCAGGTCGGTGACGCCGTGCTCCCGGCAGGCGGTCACCGCCTTACGGGTGAGCACGTCGGCGACGGCTTCCTGGAAGGACGCGGCCACGTCCGCCACGGGAACCGGTTCCCCGGCGTCCTTGCGGGCCTCGACCCAGCGGGCCACCGCCGTCTTGAGGCCCGCGAACGAGAAGTCGAGCGTGCCGTCGTGCAGCTTGGCGCGGGGGAACCGGATCGCGTCGGCCCTGCCCTCCCTGGCCGCCTTGTCGACGGGCGGCCCACCAGGGAACGGCAGGCCGAGCACCCGGGCCACCTTGTCGTAGGCCTCGCCGGCCGCGTCGTCGATCGTCGACCCGAGCGAGCTCACGTCACCCGTCACGTCCGGCACGAGCAGCAGCGAGGAATGGCCGCCGGAGACGAGGAGCGCCACGCAGGAGGCGGGCAGCGGTCCGTGCTCAAGCTGGTCGACGGCGACGTGGGCGGCCAGGTGGTTCACCCCGTACAGCGGCTTGCCGAGCGCGTAGGCATAGGCCTTGGCCGCGGCGACGCCCACCATCAGCGCGCCCGCGAGACCCGGGCCGGCGGTCACCGCGACCGCGTCGATGTCGTCCGGCTTGACGCCCGCCTTGGCGAAGGCGCCCTCCAGCACCGGCACCATCGCTTCCAGGTGCGCCCTGCTCGCCACCTCGGGGACCACGCCGCCGAACCTGGCGTGCTGGTCCATGGACGACGCCACCTCGTCGGCGAGCAGTTCCCGGCCGCGGACGATGCCGACGCCCGTCTCGTCGCATGACGTCTCGATGCCGAGCACCAGCGGTCTGTCGGTCACCGTCGTAGGTCCTTCCGCATCACGATCGCGTCCGTGCCGGACGGCTGGTAGTAGCCGCGGCGGATGCCGAGATCCTCGAAACCGCGCCGCAGGTAGAGCCCGTGCGCCCGCGGATTGTCCGCGCGGACCTCAAGGAACACCTCCGCGCAGCCCCGCTCCCTGGCGGCGTCGAGCAGTGCGGCGAGCAGCGCCGAGCCGATCCCCCGGCCCCAGTAGGCCGGGCGGACGGCGATCGTCAGCACGTCCGACTGCGTGCCGCCGGGAACGAACAGCAGCCCGGCGTAGCCGGCCGTCACCGGACCGCCCAGGGCACCGCGCCCGCTCACCACCTCGCTGGCCGCGACGCCGCCGTCGCCGCCTTCCGCCTCGGCGATCAGGTACAGGCGGCGCTCGGGCGGCTGGACGACCTCGTCGGCGAACATCTCCGGCGACCACGGGTCCTCCGGAAACAGCTCGTGCTCAAGCGCGATGACATCCACCAGGTCAGCGGGGACGAGCGGACGCAACGTAACGCCACCGTTCGGGCTGACTGGTTCGCCCTCGGCCGGACCGCTCCGGCGGCCGCGCCGGCCGGTCATCACTGACTTACCCGCTTGGGCGCGCCCGGCTCGCGGGCGTCGGGGCGCCGCAGGTACAGCGGCTCCGGCGCGAGCAGCAGCTTATCCGGGTCGCCCGACTCAAGGGCCGCCGCGGCGACCCGGCAGAGCGTCGCGGCCGCGGGGAACGCCGGGCCGAGGCCGCCGGGGAACAACCCCGGGTACAGCATCGGGCCCTCGCCGGCCGAGGGCAGCCCGGCCACGGGGATGTCCGCCGGCCTGGCCACCTCCGGGCCGACGGTCCGCCGCCCGGCGGCGTCATAGCGCGCCCAGTACAGCTCCCGCCGCCGCGCGTCCGTGGCTACGAGGAAGTCACCGCCGCCTGCGTCCACGTCGGCCGCGATGGCGTCCAGGGTGCACAGCCCGTAAACGGGGATGCCGAGGGCCGCGCCGAGCACGCGCGCGGTCACCAGGCCTACCCGCAGGCCGGTGTACGGGCCGGGGCCGACCCCGGCCACGATGCCCGTCAGGTCGTACCTGGACACGCCAGCGTCGGCGATGACCCTGGCGACTGCGGGCGCGAGAAGTTCCGCGTGGCGGTGCGCGTCAACCGTGACGAGCTGGGCCAGCGGCTGGCCGCCGTCATGGAGCGCTACCGTCACCGCGGGCGTCGCGGTGTCAAGACCGAGCAGCAGCACGAGCAATGAGCGTAGTCGCCCGCGCGACTACTTGGCGATCGCAGACGCCATTTCCTTGGCCACCGAGTTCGCGATGCCGGTGAGGGTGCTCATCTGCACCGCGTAGGTCTTCCCGCCGCCGCTCTGGTCGAGCCCCTGCACCATGACCCGGACGATGACGTTGCGGTACCGGACGTAGACGTAGGCCAGGTCCTGGGTCGCGCCGCCCCGGTTGAACACCTCGGTGGCCTGGAAGGCGGACGTGGCGGTGCCGCCGGGCATGCCGCTGAGGTCGGTCACCTTCGACGACAGCAGCCCGGTCTGCGTGCCGGGCTTGGCGTAGCCGTTCTCGAGCGACTGGAAGGCGTCTTCCGCCGCGAACGTCGCGCTGCCGTCGCCCGTGGCAAGTCCGCTCGGCGAGTAGGCCTGGAACTGAACGTCGAGCACCCGGTAGGTCGGCGGGCTGTCCACGGTCCACGAGCACTCCGTGCTCAGCCCGGAGTTAAGCGGCGGCGCCGCCTCCTTGGGCTTACCTGGCAGGTCCGCCTGCAGCGTCGCCGCCGGGACCGCCGTGCACGGGTTAGGTACCTGCTGCAGTTCCCCGGGCAGGAAGTTCGTGACGAAGTTGCCGAAGCCCAGGCTGGCCGCACCGGGGCCGCCGCTCAGCAGGTAGACCGCGACCGCGACCGCCACCGCGACCGCCACGCCGCCCGCGATCAGCAGCCGGCGGCGCTTGCGCTGCCCCGCCTGCTGCTCTTCCCGGCGCGCCTCGCGGCCCCGGCGGTGCCACCGCTCGGAGAACGCCGCCATCGAGTCGGGCTCGGCCCAGGACGGCGTGTCCTCGTCCTGCTGCCGGCGCTGCTCCCGGGACGGCTGCGGTTCCTCCCGCGGTGCCGCTTCCCGCTGCGGTCCCTGCTCGTACTGGGGGGGCGCCGTGTGCTGGGGCGCGGGCGCCTGCTGGTCCGGCCAGGGTGGCTGCCCCGCCCAGCCCTGATCGGCGCGGGGTGCCTGCGGCGCCTGCCCCTGGCTGCCGTAGCCACCGCTCTGGTACTGGCCGCCGCCGTAGTTGCCGTAACCGCCGCCCGCCTGCGTCGGGCCGCTTGCCTGGTTGCCCTCATATCCGGCCGGCTGGCTGGGCCGCGCATGCTGACCCGACAGGCCGCGGCCGTCGAGCGCCTGGGCCTCACGCGGGCGGATCGGCGGGAGGTCGGGGAATTCCCGCTGGTCCCCGGTCCCTTGCCACTCGGACTCGCCATTGTCCCGGCGCGCCCTGCGGCCACGCGGTCGGCCGGGGAATGACTCATGGTGAGTCACGACATGCCTCCGGTGAGGGTTGGTGACCTAGAGGCCAGGTAGAACGTGCAAAGCGGAATGGTACAAAGCCGAACTATAGACGATTAGCGAGGCTCGGGGATGGCAACTTGATGCCTTCCCAGCGCTCGCCGACCGCGGAAATTCGCACCGTGCGCGGCACGTCCGTGAGATCGCCTTCCTCGTTCTCACCGGTTACCGCACCGGTCGGCGTGATCGCGATCTCCAGGCGGTCGTCGGCGAGCCCTTCGGCCAGTCCCTCGCCCCACTCCACCACCGTCACCGACGCCGCGGTGTCGGTGTCCAGGTCGAGGTCGTCAAGTTCGAGCACGCTGCCCAGCCGGTACGCGTCGGCGTGCACCAGCGGGGGCCGGGACTGGCCGGCGAGCGGCCCTTGCGGGACCGGCGGGTGCACCCGGGCGATCACGAACGTGGGCGACGTGACCGGCCCGCGCACGCCGAGCCCGTCACCGATTCCCTGGGTCAGCGTGGTCTTGCCGGCGCCAAGCCCGCCGCTGAGGATCACCAGGTCGCCGGCGCGCAGCAGTGCGGCCAGGCTCCGGCCGAGCGCGCGCATCTGCGCCGCGGTGGCGACGGTCAACGAGACTTCATTCATAGCGCGATCTCATAGCGCGATCTCATAGTGCGATCTCATAGTGCGACCTTGGCACGCGGGAGCCGATCCCCGTCACGATCTCGTAGGAAATCGTGCCGAGTTCCTCCCCCCACTGCTGGGCGGTCGGCTCTCCGCCGTCCCCCGGTCCGAAGAGCACGACTTCCTCTCCCTCCGTCACCGACTCGTCCCCGAAGTCGACGACGAACTGGTCCATGCACACCGTGCCCGCGATGGGCCACCGGCGGCCGCGGGCGAAGACGAACGGCTTGCCGGTCGCCGAGCGCGGTATCCCGTCCGCGTAGCCGAGCGGCACGAGCCCGAGCGTCGTCTCGCGGGACGTCGTGTACCGGTGCCCGTACGAGACGCCGGCTCCGGCGGGAACCCGCTTCACGAGCACCAGTCGGGCCCGCAGGGTCATCGCCGGCCGCAGCCACGGCGGCGCCCCGCCGGGCAGCGTGGCCAGGCCGTAGCAGCCGCCTCCGATCCGGACGAGGTCATAGCGCGCCTGCGGCACGTCGAGGGCGGCGGCGGTATTGGCGATGTGCCGCACCGGCGGGGCGATGCCCGCCCGCTCCGCGACCGCCAGGGCTTCCTTGAACGCGGTGAGCTGGGCGTCGATCGACGGATTGCCCGGCTCGTCCGCCGAGGCGAAGTGCGACCATACCCCGGCGACCACGACGGTGCCGGCGGCCTCCGCCGCGCGGGCGGCGGCCAGGGCAGCCGGCCAGTCGGCCGGGGTGGCACCGCCCCGGCTGAGCCCCGTGTCGGCCTTCAGGTGCACCCGCGCCGGCCTCCCGGCGACCTCGGCGGCCGCCGCGAGCCGCCGCACCATGTCGGCCGAGCCCGCGGCGAGGTCTACGCCGGCGGCGATCGCCGCGGCGTGATCGTCGGTGCCGATCGCCATCAGGCACAGCATCGGCACGTCGACGCCGGCCCGGCGGACCTCAAGCGCCTCGGCGACGTGCACCACGCCGAGCCAGTCCGCGCCGCCGCGCACGGCGGCCCGCGCCGCCGGAACGGCACCGTGCCCGTACCCGTTGGCCTTGACGACCGCCATCACCGCGGCCGGCGCCACGTGAGCCCGCAACGCCGCGACGTTCCTGGTGATCGCCGCAAGCTCAACGCTCGCCTCCGCATGGCCGTCCATAGACATCATGCTAGGCGGTCCGCCTGGCCCGCTACGCGCTGGTCATGCGCCTGTTCGGTGTCTCTTACACGCTGCGCGGGGTGTCGTACCTGCTGCACCGTCTCGGGTTCAGCCCGCAGGTCCCCGCGCGCCGCGCCTTCGAGCGCGATGAGGACGCGGTCGCCGAGTGGCGGACCGCGACCTGGACGAAGGTACGAGGCTGGCGGCGCTGACCGGCGCGTGGATCTGCTTCGAGGACGAAGCCGGGCAGGCACTGCGGCCGCAGAAGGCCCGTACCTGGGCACCGCGCGGGCACACGCCCGTGGCCCGGGTCTGCGGGAGAAGCGGCCGACTGCCCGTCGCCGGGATGGCCTGCCTCAAGCCCGGCCGGCCCGGACGCTTCTTCTACCGCCTGCGCATCCACCGCAGGCGCGAGGGCGAGCGCCCGGGCATGTCCGAAGCCGACTACGCGCACCTGATCAGCGCCGCGCACCGCACCCTGAATGCCCCGGTCATCGTCATCTGGGACAACCTCAACACCCACGTCAGCCGGAAAACGCGCGCCTTCACCG
>DAHWEX010000125.1 GCA_027326205.1 Actinomycetota bacterium | reverse complement strand
ATTCAGCGTCCGCCTGATAGTGGATCGTTAGGAGGCGCGGGGGCCTCGTAACGATCCACTATCACCAGCAGCAGGACTCCTCGCCCGCGCCGACGCCCCGGTCAGCGCGGAGTTGGCGAAGATCGCCGTGAATAACCCTCTTACATCGGACCAAAAAGCTACCCGCTAAATCGTCGGCGCCGGACCTCGCCGGACCTCGTGTCAGGGGCTACTGATGCAGCAGCGACGCCGCGTGCCTCCCGGCCGCCGCGGCCGCGAGGAAGTACTCGAAGTCCTCGTCGAGGGAGCGGCCCATGGTGGACAGCGGGACCGGCGAACGCCGCAGGGCCGCCGCCAGGCCGTCGACCGGGACGGTGACCAGGGTGTGGCGCTTGGCCAGTGGAGCGACTTCGGATGCCACCCGGGCCGCCTGAGGCTCGGCGAGGGCCGGGATGACCACATCGGCGCGCGCCAGGGCGACCTGGCCGTAAGCGGTCAGGCTGTGGTGCGAGACGCCCTGGTGGCGCTCGCGCGGGTCGGCGAAGGAGATGCGCAGCGACGCGACCGGGCGGCCGGCCAGCGCCGATGCCGCGTTGACCGCCTCGCCGGCGGCCACGCCGGAGTAGCCCCACTTCGTGCCCGTGCCCAGGTTGCCCGGCCCCTGCGTCACGACCGCGACGTCCGCGCCGACGGCGTGCCGCGCCGTGAGCAGGCCCGAGTGGACGGTGACCGCCTCCAGGTCGCCGCCGAACGACTGGCCGGTGGTGACCGTCGCCGCCAGCCAGTCCGCCGCGCGCAGGCCGGCGATCGTGCGGGAGAACCACGCCGGCAGCGCGCCGCCGTCGGTCATGACGTAGGCAACCCGGGGGAGGCGCTGCGCGGACAGCGGCGGCGAATTCTTTTCTCCCGTGCCCTGCGCGGCCGCAGCGGAGAACAGGCCGGCCAGGATCGCCGGGAGGGCCGAGTGCAGGTCGGCCACCACCACCGGCATCCCGTCGAGGCAATCCGCGGATTCGAGCAGGTCGTGGTACCGGGACCCCTGCTCGTCGGCGCTCTCCGTCATCACCTGCAGCGGCGTATACCGAGATTTCACGATATGACCGCTGAGCACCGGGTCGGCCGGCAGCCGGTCCGGTAGCGCGACGACCAGCGCGTAGCCGCCCGTGCCGAGCCCGGCCTCCAGCGCGGTGACGTTCAGCAGCACGCGGTCGCCCGGCCGCGGCGACCCGGTGAGCGCGGGGTACGCGAGCGCGCGAACCGGGGCCCCGTCCACGGTTACCATAAGTTCTGTGGCGCCGGCCCATTCTCGCCGTAGCGCCGTGACAATTCCGCTCCGCCATCGGATCACGACGGCAGACTAGCGGCAGGCGGGCGTCCGCAGCCGGGTCTCCGGGTAAGCAGCACCTGAGGAGGTCGCGTTGTCCAAGCGCCGAACCGAACGCCTCCTGTCCATCGTTGTCCTCCTGCTCTCCTCGCGCAGGTACCTGACCGCCGAGCAGATCCGCGCCGCCGTCAGCGGCTACCCGGACGAGCAGGAGGCGTTCAAGCGCATGTTCGAGCGGGACAAGGAGGAGCTCCGCGACCTGGGCATTCCGCTGGAGACTGGCCGCGCCAGCCGCGTCGACGACGACCTGGGCTACCGGATCAGCCGCCAGGACTACGAGCTTCCCGAGATCCACCTGGAGCCCGACGAGGCGGCCGTTCTCGGCATCGCGTCGCGGGTGTGGCAGTCCGCCGAACTGGCCGGCGCGGCCGCCGGCGCGGCGCTGAAGCTCCGGGCCGCCAGCGGGGAGGCCGACGGCGACGCCGCCGTGCACCCGCCGCTCGGCGTCCAGCCGCGGCTGACCACGCAGGAGCCCGCGTTCGGCCCGCTGTGGGAGGCGGTCCGCGACCGCCGGCCGGTCACCTTCAGCTACCAGGCGAGCGGCCGCTCCGAGGTGACCAAGCGGACCCTGGAGCCGTGGGGCGTCGTCAACCGGCGCGGCCGCTGGTACGTCGCGGGCCACGACCGGATGCGGAACGCGCCGCGGGTGTTCCGGCTCAGCCGCATCACCGGCCCGGTGAAGCTGGTGGGCCCGCCCGGCAGCGTCACGGTCCCGGAGGGCACCGACGTCCGCGACCTGGTGAAGGACTGGGACAAGCCGGTGAGCTACGACCTCACCGCGAGCCTCCGGGTCCGCGCGGACGCGGGCGCCGCCCTGCACCACTGGGGCCACCCCGCGCCCGACCCGGCCACCCCCGGCTGGGATCTCGTCACGGGCCGGTACTCCGACCAGGAGTGGTACGCGGGCTACCTCGCTCAGTTCGGGCCGGACGTCGTCGTCCTCGGCCCGCCCGAACTGCGCGAAGCGGTCATCAGGCAGCTGAAGGGAGCGCTCGCGTGAGCGCCCAGCCGCGGACCGTCACCTCCGCCGAGCGGCTGCGCCGCCTGCTCGCGCTCGTCCCGTACGTGGCGGCGCGCCGGGTGGTCGGCCTGGCGGAGACCGCGTCGACCTTCGGCATGACCGAACGGGAGCTCATCGACGACCTCAACCTCGCCTGGTGCGTGGAACTGCGGGCCCCCGAGCCGTACTGCCCGATCGACCTGTCCTACGAGGACGGCGAGATCTCGATCAGCCAGGCCGAGTCGATCGCCCGCCCGCTGCGGCTCGCCGCCGACGAGGCGAGCGCGCTGCTGGTCGCGCTGCGGATGCTGGCCGATGCGACCGGCCCCGGCGGCGGCGACGGCGGCTCCGGCGGCGACGGCGGCCCGGTCTCCCGGCTGCTCGCGAAGATCGAGACCGCCGCGGGCGCCGCGGGCGCGGCGAGTTCGCAGGTCACCGTGCAGCAGTTCAACAGCAAGCGGGTGCGCGCGGTCGCGGACACGATCACCGGCGCCCTCGCCGCGGGCCGCCGGGTCCACCTGCGCCACTACGTGTGGAGCCGGGACGAGGTGACCGAGCGCGATGTCGACCCGATGCGGCTGCTGGTCGTCGAGGGCCGGACGTACCTGGAAGGCTCGTGCCGCCGCGCGGAGGGCGTCCGGCTCTTCCGGCTCGACCGGGTGTGGTCGGTCGACGTCCTCGACGTCCCGGCCGAAGTCCCGGTGGAAGCCGAACCGGTCGACGTCGACGCGGGGCTCTTCCGGCCGTCGGAGTCCGACGTCCTCGCCGAACTCGAACTCGGCCCGGAGGCGCGCTGGGTCGCCGAGTACTACCCCTGCGAGTCGATGACCGAACTGCCCGGCGGCCGGCTCCGCATCGGCCTGCGCACCCCCGACACCACCTGGATCCGCCGCCTGGCCCTGCGACTCGGCGAGGACGCCCGCGTGGTGTCGCCGCCCGGCCTGGCGGACGAGGTCCGCGCGGCCGCGGCCGCCGCCCTGGCCTTGTACGAGTAGCCGAGCGCCGCGACTACTTCCGCGCGATCGCCAGGAACTGCTTGCCGAGCACCCGCCACAGCGCCGGGCTGCGGAGATAAGTGCTGGTCAGCCGGGGCGACGGCGGCAGCAGGCCGCGGAAGGAGTACGGCAGGAACCGGGGCGCCAGCGAGGTGAGCGAGAACCCGGCCGCGTACAGGTGCTCGGCCAGCGACACGTGCGTGAGGATCACGGTGTGGTCGGCGCAGTCGAAGTACTCCCCGGCGCAGTACCGGAAGTTCGGCCCCATGACCGCGATCCGCCCGCCGGGTGTCATCGCGTCGCGCAGTTTGCCGAGCACGTCGGCCACCGCGTCCTGGCTCGGCAGGTGCTCGAGGAAGTTGGACAGGAACACGCCGTCGAAGTACGCCTGCGGCAGTTCCGCGTCCCTGATGTCGCCGATGATCATGCTGACCCCGGCGGCCTCCAGGTCGCCCTGCCTGACCAGGTCGACGCCCCAGCGCTCGGCCGCGGGCACCGCGGTGATGAACTCACCGCGCCCGGCCGCCGGGTCCAGGACGCGCTGCGGCGCGTCCATCCTGGCGTGTACGTACCGGGCGATCTCCCGCCAGACCGCCTGCCTGCTCGCCTGGTCGACGTCCCGGAACCGGTACTCGTAAAGCCGCTCGTAGTTGAGGCCGGCGGTGGGCGCCGCCACGGACGGGAGCCGGGAGGCCGGGGGAGTCATGAACCGCACGCTACCCCCGTTCGCTGGGTAGATCCGCATATTTCCCCCCTTTTGAGAGAGAGCCGTGACTCGTCGCGGCGCCCGCGGCCGCTCCGGCCACGTTCCTCGTCCTCGCCGCGCCCGGGGGCTCCAGCCTGACCGCCGCCCAGGCCGTCGCGACGTTCGGCGAGCCGGCGCGGACCTACCGGCACAGGACCTACGTCATCCTCATATGGCGCCGCATCGGGCCTGCCGGGTGAGTCCCGGCCAACGGCCCGGCCCGCCCGCCTCATTGCTTAACGGCGGGCGCCGCAAAGGCGGCAAACCGGACGTGATCATGGGCCGCTCGCGCGCAAAGACAAATGATCATGGGCCGCTCGTGCGCAAAGACCCCACTCCCCGGAGCGGTCGCGCTGCCCTGAGGACTTGGCGGTGGGGGCGCGGGCGGCCGTCTGGCGCGGGCGGCCCTGTGGTGGCGGCCGGTGACTCGGTGCGGGCGGCTTAGCTAGCAGACCAATCCGGAACCGGGGCTGTTCCGAAGTACGGGTGGAGCAACCCCCAGGGGGCGCTTCACCCCGTGGCCAGCGTCGGCTTCCCCGGGACGCAGTCAGGACTGTTTGTGCTTTTCTGCGGACCTATGCCCGGTTCGCCTGCCGTTTGCCCGTGGGGTCCTAGCTGTTTCATGCCCGGCGTGTAGACTCGACGGCGAGGCGAGTCAGATGGAAAAGACTCATCCCTGTCACTTAAGGACGCAAATGATTGGTGACCTGTTCGACAGCCCGTGGAAGATCGCTATCATCGCGATCCTGATCATCGTGCTGTTCGGGTCGCGCAAGCTGCCCGAGGCCGCGCGCTCGCTCGGCAAGTCGATGCGCATCCTGAAGACTGAGGTCCAGGGCCTGCACGAGGACGAGGCGGCCAGCACCGCCCCGGCTCCCGCCGCTGCGTCCGCCCCCGCCCAGCTCCAGGCGCCGTCCGGCGCGCCGGACGCCCAGGCGCAGATTGACGCGCTGAGCAGGCAACTCGCTGACCTTCAGCAGTCGGTCGCGGTCAACAAGACGGACAGCGCGTCGGCCAGCTAGGCCGCGCCGCGTCTGAAGTCCAACGACGACCCCCTCCGGGAACGAAGCGATCATGGTGTCGAAGCCTTCCGCCGTTAACGGCGCCCGCATCGTAGGGCAGCGATACCTGCGCTCCAAGCAGCAGGCCAACCCGGAGGGGCGCATGCCCCTGTTCGATCACCTGCGCGAGCTGCGCAACCGCGTCGTCAAGATCTCCCTGGCGATCGTCGCCGGCGGAGTCGTGGGCTGGGTGTACTACAACCGGATCTGGTCGTTCATGCAGCGGCCCTACTGCCAGGCGGTCGGGTACTGCAAGCTGAACACGTTCGGGCACTCGCTCATCTACAGCGGCGTGATGGACGGCTTCTACCTGCACATCAAGATCGCCGTCCTGGCCGGCACGATCGCCACGAGCCCGGTCTGGCTATACCAGATCTGGGCCTTCGTCGCCCCGGGGCTGTATGCCAAGGAGAAGCGCTGGACCTTCGCGTTCATCGGCACGGCGGTGCCGCTGTTCGCCCTGGGCTGCTTCTTCGCCTACCTGGCGATGAGCCGCGGGCTCAAGTTCTTCCTCTCGATGTCGGGCGGCGGCCTGACGGCCCTGTTCACCGCCGATTCCTACCTCGGGTACTGGATCGCGATGATCGTCGGGTTCGGGCTCTGCTTCGAGGTGCCGCTGTTCCTGGTCATGCTGAACCTCATCCGGGTGATCACCCACGAGCGGTTCAGGAAGTGGCGCCGGCTGATCATCTTCCTGATCTTCGTGTTCGCCGGCATCGCGTCGCCGAGCCCCGACCCGATCACGATGCTCGTTCTGGGCGGGACCGTCGCGGTGCTCGTGGAAGTGGCCGAGGTCCTCATCTACCTCAACGACAAGCGCTGGGCCCGCACCCACCCCGACCTGAACGCGGGGCTGTCGGACAACGAACTAGCCCCCGTCGAGGCCCCCGAGCCGGTGGAAGCGGCCGACCGCTAGCAGGCCCGCGCGCAGCTCGGCCGCTCATTCTTCTCATTGCGTCCCGTGCGTGGAATCGACCCGGAAGGCCGGGCTTCCCCGCCCTGAGCACAGGGGCGGCACCGGGCTGGACGGCCTGTTTACCTCGAATCCCAGCCGTACCTTAGTCTTGGTGGCATGAGCACACCAGCGGTGAGCCCTGCCGATAAGTACGCGGAGTTCCGGCAACGGCAGGCCGCCCCGGAGTTCACCAGCTTCCGTGAGCTCTACGAGTTCGACTTC
>DAHWEX010000121.1 GCA_027326205.1 Actinomycetota bacterium | reverse complement strand
CCGTCGCCGTGCCGGCGGCCTACGCGGCCGAGTCGGGCATACGAGACGGCCTCGAAGCCGGGAGGCACGGGGCGGCGGCCGCCCTGTCCCACGGGCTGATCCCCTTCGCCCTCAACTGGCTGATCTCGACGGTGATCATCTGCTTCGGCGCCCGGTTCAACCTGGTCACCCTCGCCGAACGGCCCGTCTACTTCTCCCTGCGCGGGGCCGGCCGCGAGACCGCCCTGGTCAAGATCGTCGCGGCCGGCCTGTTCGGCGGCGTCGTCGTCGGCCTCGGCGTCGGCTACGGGGTCAAGATCCTCAGCGGCGCGCTGTCCCGCTCCCACCCGCTCTGGCTGCTCGGCGTGCCAACGGGGGCGGTGATCGGCGTCGCGTTCGCGCTCATCAAATGGAGCCGGACACCCGCGGAGACGGCGCCTGCCACCACGCCGCAATCCGTCCTGCGGGCGGACCTGGGCCTCGTCCTGCTGTTCAGTTGCACGTTTCTAGTCGTGCTTCCCCTGTTCTGGGGGGTCGCGTTCGCCCCTCGCCTGCTGCCGCGCCACCTCGTCATGCACGCGCTCTACGGCCTGGGGATCGGCATCACCCTGTGGCTCGCGGTCGGGCTGAGCCATGCCTGGCCGCAGTACGTCCTCACGGCAACCTGGCTCGCCGCCCGCGGCAAGCTCCCCTGGCGGCTGGCGGCGTTCCTCCGCGAGAGCGCGTCCCCCCAGGTCGGCGTGCTCTGCCCGCGGGGCGTCAGCTACCAGTACCGCTACCCGGCGCTCCGGGACCAGCTAGCCAGCCGGTAACCACCTCTGCAGCCGGGGCCTGCCCGCGCCGCTGATCCACGCCGGCTCAGCGGGCCTCGCTGACCACCTGGGCGGTCTCGCGGGCCTTCGCCGACGTGGTGACCCAGCCGGTGAGGGCGATGAGCAAGCCGCAGGCTACGGCGAGCCACCAGGAGGCGTGGGTCGCGGCGGCGAACGCGCGGCCGGCGGCGGGGCTCATCCGGCCGGCGCCGGAGACCGCGCCGGCGGACAGCGTCGCGCCCATCACGGCGACGCCGAGGACCTGGCCGAGCTGGCGGGTGGCGGAGATGACGGCGCCCGCCACGCCGGCCTGGGCCGGGGGCATGCCGGATACGCCGGCGTTGGTGATCGGCGGGTTGACCAGGCCGAGACCGACGCCGAGCAGCGCGAAGCCCAGGGCCAGGACCCCGTAGGAGGTGGAGGCGGACAGGCCCGCCAGGTCCGCGGCTCCCGCGGTCATGAAGACCCCGCCCAGGACCAGGGGGATCCGGGGGCCGGAGCGCCCGTTGAGCCACCCGGCGACGGGCGCCCAGACGGCGATCATCACGGTGGCGGGCAGGAGGGAGAGCCCGGCGCGCAGCGGCGAGTCGGCCCGGACCTCCTGCAGGTACAGGGTGGAGACGAACAGGAACCCGGCCATCACCAGGAACGCGAGCACGGCGATGACGCTGGCCCCGGTGAACGCGGGGCTGCGGAAGAACCGGAGGTCGAGCAGCGGCTCGGGATGCCGGCGCTCGGCGAGCGCGAACGCCGCCAGGGACGCCGCCGCGACCGCGAACAGGGCCGCGATCTCAGGCGACGCCCAGCCCGCGGACGGGCCCTCGATCACCGCGCAGGTGAGAGCGCCCAGGAACGCGATCATCAGCACTTGGCCCGGCCCGTCCACCCGGCGCGCGCGCGGCGCCCGCGACTCGGGCAGGTAGCGCCCCGCGGCGAGCAGCATGATCAAGCCGATCGGCACGTTCACCCAGAACACCGACCGCCAGCCCGCCGCGGACACCAGGACCCCGCCGACGATGGGGCCGCAGGCGGAGGCGACGCCGAAGATGCCGCTCCAGATGCCGAGGGCCCGGGCCCGCTCCCCCGGGTCGGTGAACACGTTGCGGACGATGGACAGCGACACCGGGGTCAGCATGGACCCGCCGACGGCCTGGAGCATGCGCAGCGCGACGAGGGTCCCGACGTTCGGCGCGAAGCTGCACAGGAGCGAGCCGGCGCTGAACCAGGCCAGGCCGATCATGAACAGCTTCTTGCGGCCGAGGCGGTCCGCCAGCGAGCCGGCCAGGATCAGCAGGGCGGACAGCACCAGCAGGTAGACGTCGGCCACCCACTGCAGGGAGGCCAGGCCCGCGTGCAGGTCTCGGGAGATCGTGGGCAGGGCGACGGACAAGATCGTGGTGTCAAGGTAGGTGATGAACAGCGAGGAGCTGCAGACCAGCAGCACCACGAGGCGCCGGCGGCGGCCCGCCGGGCCCGCGGGAACGCCCGCGCCCGGGGTTGGGGCCGGGGTCGTCTTGGTGTCGATCTTCTCGTCTCCCTCGGCTCTTTCCCCGGCCGCGCCCGGCGCCCGGGCCGACGCGGGCTCCCCGCTCACGCCGCCCGGCGGGCCGGCGCCGGCGGCTCATCTCAGGCAGCGTGGGTCCCCTCGGCGGCCGGAAAGCTTTTATTAGCGCAACTAACTGTTAACTGTATCCCGGCCGCCCGCGCTCCCGGGAGCCGGCGCCCGGCAGGGGGCGCCACGGGCGCTTCTTGCTGTTATCTGGAGGGGCGCGCCCGCGTCCGGTCAGCCGGCCCGCAGCAGGCCCTCGAGCAGGGCCCGGTACGCCCCGAAGCCGGGGACCACGGCGCCCGGGTCCTTGGCGGCGTCGTCCCAGCGGCGGACGGCGACCGCGCCGGCGGCGCCGGGGGCGGCCGCGAACGCGGCGGCCTCGGCGCCGGTCATCGGGCCGCCCTGGACGGACAGGGTGTAGACGGAGGCGGGCGACAGGAGCGCGAGGTAGCCGGGCTCGGCGGCGCACAGGTAGCGCTTGGCGGCGACGTGCAGCCGGACCGGCTCGGTGACCGGCGGCGGGAACCAGCGGGCCAGCCAGGCCGCGCCGCGCTCGCCGTGGTCGTTGTCGGCGCCCGCCATCAGCGCGCGGCCGCTCGGCTGCTGCCCGTCGGCGAGCGGGTCGTCCCCGCGCAGGTGCCCGGTGTCGTGCAGCAGCGCGGCCGCGACCAGGGCCGGCGGCGCCCCCGCGGCGGCCGCCAGGGCGGCCGCCTGCAGCAGGTGCTGCGCGACGGTGACCGGCTCCCCGAGGTAGTCGCCGGCCCCGGCGGACGCGAACATCTTGGCCAGCCGGCCAACCGGTGACATGATCGCTGACATAATCCCCCAGATCCCTGCAAACCCGGCCCGCGGCGCGATGGTACACGCCGCGGGTGAACGGGACGTTGCCCGGCGCAGGACCGCCCGTCCCCGGACACGGCGTCCTCCCCGCCGCGCCCAGCCACCTGCCGGAGGACTTCATGGCCATCGCGGAAACCAGGTACGGGAAGCTGCGGGGCGCCGAGGCCGCCGACGGCGTCGTGGCCTGGCGGGGCATTCCCTACGCCGCCCCGCCAGTCGGCGCCCTGCGGCTGCGCCCGCCGCGGCCGCCGTCGCCGTGGGCGGGGGTCAGGGACGCCCTGGAGTACGGGAACCGCTCGCTCCAGCCCGGCCCGGCCCAGGCGCCGCCGGCGCCGCTGCCGCCGGCGGGCGAGGACTGCCTCTACCTCAACGTCACGGCCCCGGCCGGGGCCGCAGGGCGCCCGGTGCTGTTCTGGATCCACGGCGGCGGGTTCGAGACGGGCCACGGGCCCGACCAGGCCGGCGACGGCGCGGCGTTCGCGAAAAGCCACGGGCTGGTCGTCGTGACGTTCAACTACCGGCTCGGGGCGCTCGGCTTCCTGGACGTCCCCGGCGAGTCGCCGGCCGGGGCGCTCGGCCTGCACGACCAGGTCGCGGCGCTGCGCTGGGTGCGGGAGAACATCGCGGCGTTCGGCGGCGACCCGGGCCAGGTCACCGTCTACGGGCTGTCCGCCGGCGGCAAGTCGGTCACCAACCTGCTCGCCTCGCCGCTGGCGAAGGGCATGATCGCGCGCGCGGCCGAGTCCAGCGGCGGCGACCACGTCAAGAGCCCGGCGCAGGCCAGGGACCTGGCGGAGCGGTTCCTGCGCGCGCTCGGCACCACGGCGCGGCGGATCCGGGCGGTGCCCGCCGCCGACATCCTCGCCGCGCAGCTGGCCGTGCAGGCGCCGCCGCGCTCTTCCTGGGTCTGGCGGGCGTCCGTCGACGGGGCCGCGCTCACCGAGGCGCCCCTGGCCGCGATCGCGGGCGGCGCGGCGGCCGGGATCCCGCTGCTGCTGCAGACCTGCGCCCGCGAGACCGCCCTGTACCAGCTGGCGGACCCGCGGGCGGCGGCCCAGGCGGAGCGGGTGCTGACCGGGTACTTCGGGCGGGAGCGGGCGGCGGCGATGCTGGCCGCCTACGCCGCCGCCCGCCCGGACCTGGACCAGGCCGAGCTGCACGGCGTGACGGTGATGACCGACGAGCGGTACGTGATGCGCACCGAGCTGCTCGCCGGCGCCCAGGCCGCGCACGGGCCCGTCTGGCGGTCCCGCTACGACGGCGGCTACACCGGCCTGGACGACGGCAGCGACCCGGAGCTCGCGCGGTGCGCGCCCCTGCTGCGGGGCGCGCACGGCGGCGACGGCACGGGCGTCTGGCAGGGCGGCGCGGGGGTGTCCGCGGCCCTGCACGGCGCCTGGGGGGCGTTCGCGGCGACGGGAGACCCCGGCTGGGCGCCGTACGAGCCGGGCCGGCGGCCCGCGATGATCTTCGCGGACGACGGCCCGCGCCCGGAGGCGGACCCGTTCGCCGCCGTCCGCGCGATCTGGGCGGGCCTGACCTGGCAGCCCGGCACCTGGTGGGACGCCGCGGGCCCCGGCTAGCGCCCCCGGCCGGGCGGGGGACGCGGCGCGCCCCGGCCGGCCGGGAAAGCCTCAGTCCGTGCGCGCGGCGACCAGCACCGGCGTGCCGGGCAGGCTCACCTGGACGGCGGTGCCGGGGGCCATGGCGAGGGCCGCGGCCGACGCGACGTCCACGGACACCGCCAGCTCCCCGGACAGCAGCACCTCGACGCGGCTCACCGCGCCCAGGAAGGTGCGGCCGGCGACGATGCCGTTGCCGTCCTCGGCCGCGGTCACGGTGAGGTCCTCCGGGCGGACGAGCGCGTCCACCGGGCCGGAGGCCGGGCCGCCGTCCTGCACCGGGACCGTGACGCCGAGGACGGTGACGGCCGCGCCGCCGCCGCCGAGCTCGCCCGGCAGGCGGTTCATCGTGCCGACGAACTCCGCGACGAACGCGGTCGCCGGCCGCGAGTACAGCACGGCCGGCTCCGCGACCTGCTCAAGGCGCCCGGCGCGCATGACGCCGACCCGGTCGGACATGGACAGCGCCTCCTCCTGGTCGTGGGTGACGAACAGGGTGGTGGTGCCGAGCCGCTGCTGCAGGGTGCGGATCTGCTCGCGGAGCTGCTGCCTGACCTTCGCGTCGAGGGCCGACAGCGGCTCGTCGAGCAGCAGCACCCGCGGCTCGACCGCCAGGGCGCGGGCGAGGGCGACGCGCTGCTGCTGGCCGCCGGACAGCTGGTGCGGGAACTGCCCGGCCTGGGCGGACAGGCCGACCATCTCCAGCAGCTCGCCGGCCCGCCTGCGGCGGGCGCCGCCGCCCACCTTGCGCATCCGCAGGCCGAAGGCGACGTTGTCCAGCGCGTTCATGTTCGGGAACAGGGAGTAGGACTGGAAGACCATGCCCATGTCCCGCCTGGAGGCGGGGACGCCGGTGATGTCCTTCCCGTCGATCAGCACCTGCCCGGCATCGGCGTACTCGAAGCCGGCGACGATCCGCAGCGCGGTCGTCTTGCCGCAGCCGGACGGGCCGAGCAGGGCGACCAGCTCGCCGGACGCGATGTCCAGCGACATCTCGTCCAGCGCCCTGGTCGCGCCGAACGCACGGGTGAGGCCGCGCAGCGACACGCTGGTCCCGGCGCGGCCGCCCGCGGCCGCGCCCGCTGCCGTCGCCGCCCCGGTCTCGCCGGCGGTCGTCTCGTTGGCGGTCATCAGTTTCCTATCGTCTGGGGAGCGGCCGCGGTGAACAGCGTCACCTCGCCGCCGCCGCGGCGGCGGGAGTACCGGCTGCCGGCCAGGGTGATCAGCAGCAGGACGAGCCAGGTGACGAACAGGGCCAGGAGCGAGGCGGCGACCGACCCCTGCGCGCTCACCTGGTCGTTGGTCACGATCCACACCGGGAACGTGGTGAACAGGTCCAGGGTGGCCATCGTGTACTCGCCGAGCACCAGCGCCACCGTCAAGACGGTCGCCGACAGCAGCGCCGTCGTCAGGTTCGGCAGGATCACCCGCAGCAGCGTGGCGGTCCAGCCGGCGCCGAGCGAGCCGGCCGCCTCGGTCAGGGTCTTCAGGTCCAGGGCCCGCAGGCCGGCGTCGATCGACCGGTAGGCGAACGGCATCGCCAGCACGACGTACTCCAGGGCGAGCAGGTACGGGCTCGACTGAAGGGCCGGGGCCGCCTTGGACACCCTCAGCACCCCGATGATCAGCACGACCGGCGGGATGACGATCGGCAGGATCGTGACGCTGTCCAGCACCCGCCGCAGCCGGGGCAGCCGCAGGTGCACGTAGATCGTGGTCGGCACCATGAGCAGCAGGGTGATCGCCGTGGTGACGACCGCGAGCCGCACCGACAGCCACAGCGCGGCGGTGAAGCCGGGCTGGTCGATCACGCCGCCGAACGCGGAGAAGCCGGCGAACCGCAGCGCCCCCGCCAGGGGCACCAGGAAGTACACGGCGGCGACCAGCAGGACCGCCCACCGCCAGCCCGGCAGCGAGCGCCCGCGGGGGCTGCCCGCGCGTGCCGCGCGGTGCGGGTCCCGCGGGGCCCGGGTCAGCGCAGCCACTTCGCCGCCTTCCGCTGCAGGAGGATGTAGAAGACCATGACGACCGCGATGACCGCGACCATCCCGAGGCCGAGCGCCTGGCCCACGTTCCCCTGCCCGGCGATCACGTTGCCGCTCAGGAACGAGCCGATCTGCATCGACGTGAGCGGGATGGTGCCGCTGGTCAGCGCCTCCGCGGTCGCGTAGGCGGACAGCCCGAACCCGAACAGCAGCAGCGTGGCGCCGAGCACGGACGGCATGAGCACCGGCCCGCCGACGTGCCGCCAGTAGCTCCACGAGCGCGCGCCGAGGTTCTCGGCCGCCTCCCGCCAGGCGGGCCTCAGCCCCTCCAGGGCCGGCAGGATGACCAGGACCATGAGCGGGATCTGGAAGTACATGTACACCACGACGATGCCGGTGACGGTGTAGAGGCTGAACCCGCCCGCGTAGATGTCCCAGCCGAGGTCCTTCAGCCACTGCGTCTCGAGGCCGCTGGAGCCGAGGGTCGTGATGAACAGGAACGCGAGCGGCACCCCGCCGAAGTTGGCGAACACGCCGGACATGGTGATGGCGACCTGGCGCAGGACCGCGCCGCCGCGGCCCCGCGCGGTGGAGATCGCGTAGGCGATCAGCAGCCCGAAGGCCGCGGGAAGCACGGCGGCGAGCACCGACAAGATGAGGGACTCGCGGAAGCCGGTGAGGTAGACGCCGTGCGTGGCGATGTCGACGTTCTTCGTCGTCCAGGCGCCGGTTTCCGGATCCTGGAACGCGCCGACGGCGACGGCGATCATCGGGATGACGAGGCCGAGCACCACGTAGGCGGTGAACGGCGCGAGGCCGGCGTACCGGGCGGCCGCCCTGGCGGCGGCCCGGGCGGGGTGCTCCCCGCGCCGGGGCGGAATGCGGCCGGCCCCGGGGCCCGTGCGGGGCCCCGGAGCGGTGACCGTGTCGGTCGGTTCAGCCACTGGTCAGCTCAGGACGCTCGGCCACTGCTGGGAGACGACGCTCTCCGCCGCGTTCTGCTGGGTGATGCTCGGGAAGGTCACCCCGCCCGCCGGCACCGCGGGCAGCGTGGCGTACGCCGTCTTGTCCTCCGTGCCGGCGGCGACCAGGCTCGGCAGTTCCACGGGGCGGGTGCCGCCCTCCAGCCACAGGTTCTGCCCCTCGGCGGAGTACAGGTACTCCTCCCACAGCCGGGCGGCGGCCGGGTCGGGCGCGTACTTGCTGACCGCCTGGTCGTAGTAGGCCGCGTAGCGCGCGTCCGACGGGATGACGATCTTGAGGTTCTTGTAGCTGGCGCCCACCTCGGACGCCAGCAGGTAGTCCCACCAGATGAGGATCGGGGTCTGCCCGCTCTCCATCGTCGAGGCGCTGCCGGTGACCGGGACGAAGTTGCCGGCCTGCTTCAGCTGCTTGAAGTAGGAGACGCCGGGGGCGATGTCGCTGAACGAGCCGCCGTTGGCCAGGGCCGCGGCGTACACGCCGGCGAACGCGGCGCCGGCCTGGGTCGGGTTGCCGTTCAGCGCGACCATGTTCTTGTACGGCCCGGTGAGCAGCGACTTGAACGAGGTCGGCGGGGTCTTCACCCGGGAGCTGTCGTAGCCGATGGCCACGTAGCCGCCGTAGTCGGCGTAGTAGGCGCCGTTCGGGTCCTTCTGGCTGGCCGGGATGTCGCTCCAGGTCGCGACCTCGTAGTCCGCCCAGTCGCCGGCCGTCTGGCCCTTGGCGGCGAAGGCGGTGCCCACGTCCACGACGTCCGGCGCGCGGCTCTGGCCCTTGGTCTGCTGGATGGCGTTGAGCTCATCCTGGCTGGTGCCGTCCGGGTTCTCGTCGGTGATCTGGATCCCGTACTTGGCCGTGAAGTCCTTCATGATCGTGCCGTAGTTCGCCCAGTCGGCGGGGAGCGTGATCACGTTGAGGTGGCCCTCGGACTTAGCGGCGGCGACCAGGGCGCTCATGCCGCCGCAGGCCGCGACCGAGGTGCAGGTGGCCCAGTTCGCCGCGCCGGCGGAACCGCTGCCGCCCGCGGCGGCGGACGATCCGCCGGCCGCCGCGGCGCTGCTGGAGGAACTGGAACTGGAGCTGCCGCAGCCCGCAGCCAGCAAGATTGACCCGACCGCGGCGACAGTCGCCGCGATCGCCTTCGATGCGCGCAATTAAACCCTCCCGTGCCGCCCCCGGGGAATCGCTGGGGGCGTGCCTTGGCATCTTGGCTAGACAAGTCGTCATCTTGGCCAAGCGGGTTGAACGAAGGGTTACTGCCCGGTAGATGAAAGCCGTCCGTCTTGTCGCGGTTTGCCGTCAACGGCCGGGACGGCGCCGGCCCGCGGCTAGCGGCCGAACAGGCGCGCGGCGTTGTCGTGGCAGACGGCGCGCAGCCAGGCCGCGCCCAGGCCGGCCCGCTCCAGCGCCTCCAGGGCGTCGGGGTAGGAGTGCGGGATGTTGGGGAAGTCGGTGCCGAGCAGCACCCGCTCGCCGAGGTCGCGCAGCCGGGGCAGCTCGGCCGGCGGGAACGGGGCGAGGCCGCCCTCGGCGAACGGGGTGAACGCGAGCGTCGTGTCGAGCAGGACGCCGTCGTGGCGCTCGGCGAGGCCGAGGAACTCGGCGTACTCCGGCATGCCCAGGTGCGCGACGACGAGCCGCAGCCGGGGGTGGCGGCCAAGCAGCGCGGCGACCGGGCCCGGCCCGGTGTGCCGGGCGGGCACCGGGCCCGAGCCGCAGTGCGTCACGACCGGGACGCCGGCCTCCGCGAGCAGGCCCCATGCCGCCTCGAGCAGCGGGTCGTTCGGGTCGAAGCCGCCCACCTGGAGGTGGCACTTGAACACCCGCGCCCCCTGCCCGAGCGCGCGGCGCACGTCGGCCGCCGCGGACGGCTCGGCGAAGAACGTCGCGGTGTGCAGGCAGTCCGGCGTCCGCGCGGCGAAGTCCGCCGCCCAGTCGTTGAGCGAGCGGGCCATGCCGGGCTTGTGCGGGTAGAGCAGGGCGGTGAACGCGCTGACCCCGAACGCGCGCAGCGCCGCCACCCGCGCCTGCTCGTCCTGCCGGTAGACGATCGGCCAGGGGCGCCCGATCAGCGGCCCGGCGGCGTCGAAGTACGCCCGCACCGCCGCGAGCAGCCGCTCGGGCATGAAGTGGGTGTGCACGTCGATCAGGCTGGGCAGCCCGGCCCGCTCCCGGAAGGCCGCGGCCCGGGCGACCTCGCCCGGGCCGGCGCCCGCCTGCTCCGCCGCCTCCCCGCTCACCAGGGCTCTCCGGCGGCCGCGAGGAAGACCTGGGCGCACAGGGAGCCGCGCGCGGCCGCCTCGGCCAGGACGCCGGGGTCGGCGCTGTAGGCGCACGCGGCGTACTGGGTGAGCGACGCGCCCGGCTGCGGCACGGCGGGCACGCCGGCCAGCACCGTGGCCTCGTAGCCGGCCAGGCGGAGCAGGTAGGCGCCCCGGTCCGCCGTCCTCTCCCCGATCCGCCGGCCGGCCGCCAGCTCGACCCCGAGCTTGACCCGCCCGGCGCGCAGCACGGCCGCCCGCTCGTCCTCGCCGCCGAGCAGGGTGACCGCCGGCAGCCCCCAGACGCCGGCCAGCGGGTCCTGCGGGTCGTCCGGGCGCTTCACGACCAGGAACGCCCCGCCGGGGTCCCCGGCCTTCCTGACGACCAAGGCCACCGAGTGCTTGCGCTGTTTCATCGTCCCAGCATCATCGCACCGGCCGCGGGCCGGCGCCGGGTATCGTCGGTTCATGGTGTTGGTCCCGGAAGGCGCCGCGGCGCGGTCGTCCGCCCGCGTGCGCTGGGCGATGGGCGGGGTCGCGGCCGCCGTGCTGGCCGCCGACCAGGTCAGCAAGTCCCTGGTGCTGGCCGCCCGCCCGGCCGCCGTCAGCGGGGGCGGGTGGGTCTCCGTCCGCCTGGTCCGCAACACCGGGGCGAGCGGCGGGCTCGCCTCGGGGTACCCCGTCCTCGTCACCCTGGCGGCGCTGGCGATCACGTGCCTCGCCGCCGGTTTCGCGCTGCGGGTGCGCAGCCGGGCCGCCGCCCTGTGCTTGGCCGCGGTGATCGGCGGGGCGGCGGGCAACCTGGCCGACCGGATCTTCCGCGCCCCCGGATTCGGGCGCGGCGGGGTCGTCGAGTGGATCCACTTCGGCGGGGGCGGCGGCTCGCTCGACGTCGCGGACCTCGCGATCCAGTTCGGCGCGCTCGGCGCCGTCATCGCGATCGCCGTCGGCGACCGCGCGGGCAGGGCCCGCCGGGCGCAGGCACCGCCCGGGAAGCACGCGGGGATACCGGAGGAAGGGGGCAGCCGTGACGGTCACGCCCCGGCGTTATTCCGTGGCGATCGCAGCCAGGACGTCGAGGCGGGCGGCGCGACGGCTCGGCGCGACCGCGGCGAGCAGGCCGGCCAGCCCGCCGAGCACCGCCAGGCCGGCCAGCTGCGCGGCCGGGAACGCGAGCTGGCTCACGCCCGACGAGCGGAGCGCCGCGACGACCGCGCACCCGAGCAGCGAGCCGAGAACGAGGCCCTCGGCCGCGCCGAACAGCGAGATGACCAGCGCCTCGAAGCGCACCATGGCGCGCAGCTGGCCGCGGGTCATGCCGACGGCCCGCAGCAGGCCGAGCTCGCGGGTCCGCTCGTAGACCGACAGGGCCAGGGTGTTGGCGATGCCGATCAGGGCGATGACGACCGCGAGGGCGAGCAGCCCGTAGACCAGGTTGAGCAGCTGGTTCACCTGCCGCTCCTGCTGCGCCTTGTACTGCGCCTGGTCCTGGATCGTCACGGTGGGGTACGCGGCGAGGGCCCGTTCGATCGCCGGGCGGGCCGCCGCGGCGGTGACGCCGGGGGCGAGCTTGACGAACGCGGCGAGGTCGAGCGGCTGCGGGAAGTTGGCCTACGCCGCGGCGAGCGGCAGCACGTAGTCGCCCGCGAGCTCCCTGACGCTGTAGATGGCCTGCACGGTGTAGGTCCTGGTGCCCGCGGCCGGGTAGGTCAGCGTCACCGGGCTGCCGAGCCCCAGGTGCCGGCTGCCGGCCGCCTGGGCGGACACGGCGATACCGGACGGCGTCAACCGCGCCAGGTCGCCGGCCGTGACGCCGAGGTTGACCAGCCGTGCCGCCTTCGCCGGGTCGACGGCGACCACCGGGGTCACCGCGCCGAAGGCGCGCACCACCCCGGAGCGGATTCCCGCAACGTCGGCGACCTGCGGGAGCGCCGCGAGAGAGCGCTCCAGCTCAGGGCTGAACCCGCCCCCCGTTCCGCCGGCCGCCGCTCCGCTTGAGACGACGAAGTCGGCACGCAGCGCGGAATCGATGACGGAGCCCGCCCAGGCCTTCATGGACGCCGCGAGCACGGTGGTCATCGCCACCAGGGACACCCCCACCATCAGGGCTGCCGCGGTCGCGGCGGCGCGCGCCGGGTTGCGCATCGAGTTCTGCTGGCCGAGGCGGCCGGTCGTGCGGTACCGGGCAAGCGGCGCGCCGAGCAGGCGGCAGGCAGGACGCGCGATGAACGGGCCGAGCGCGGCGACGCCGACGAACAGCGCGGCCGCCCCGGCGCCGGCCAGCGGCATCCGGTTGGACACGGGA
>DAHWEX010000486.1 GCA_027326205.1 Actinomycetota bacterium | reverse complement strand
GGCACCGGGACCGCTGCCGCCGGAAGGCTTGCCCGTCGCTGGTGCCGGGGCCGGGTCAGCCGCGGAGTCCGCGGTGGCACCGGGGACGATGGTGACGAGGTCCGGGGAGTCGTCGCCGGGCACGGGGTCCGCCGCGCTGGCGGTGCCGTCCGCGGCCTTGGCACGGGCACCAGCATCGGCGGCGCCAACGCCGGCTCCGGCGGGCGAACCGCCGTCGCTGGCGCCGCCGTCTTCCTCCGGTTCATCGTCCAGCCAGGAGTACCGGGCGGGCCAGTCGTCGTCGAGCGCGGCGTCCTGCGGCTCGCCGGCCACTGGCTCGCCGGCCACTGGCACGGCGGTGTCCGGCACGGCGGTCTCCGGCACGGCGGTGTCGCTCTTCAGCCACGACCAGCCGCCCCCGGAGGCCGACGTCTGCGTGCTCGCGGGTGCTTCGGTGCTCGCGGCCCTGTCCGCCGGGTTGAACCAGCTCGGCGGGGCGGCTGCCTGCCCGGCGGCCCGGGCGGCCGCCGTGGTGTCTGCGGCACGCGGCGCGAATACCGACGGCGCGGCGGTTCCCCAGCCAGCCGCGACACCGGACGCACCCGGCGCCTGCCAGGTCCCGGGGACCGGCACGGCCGCGGGCCGTGCCCCCCACGAGCCACGGCCTGGCTGATTATCCCGCGTCTCCGCTGAATGCGGAGACACGGGCTGCGAGGACACGGGCTGCGGCACGGGCTCGCTGCGCGCCGCGAAGGCAGCGCCCGGGCCGGCTGCCGTCCCCTGGAGCGAGGGCGGCGTCACGCGGCCAGGAACTTCACCGGAACGGTCAGGCAGCCCAGGGCTTGCCCCCGCCAGAGCGGGAGCGAGTCCCTGTCCCTTCCCGAAAAGCTCTTCGCGCTTCAGTATGACCCCGGCGGCCAGTGCCACCAGGGCAACGGCGCTGAGCACGATCGCGATGTAGACGAGCAGCAGCTCGCTGGCAACGATGCCGCCGACCAGCACCCCGATGGCAACCGCGACAAGCGCGGCGCTGAACCGGATCACCCGTAGTCTCCTCGTGTCCGGACGCGCCGGAAGTACTGCCTGCAGCGCGCGGTCAGCGCCCGTCGGGACGGAAACCGCCCACGTGCTCAGGGATCGCGTACTGTGCCGCCGTGGGCGCAGGGCCGGTCGATCCGCCGCGCAGCGAGGACTGGCCGAGGCCGACCGAGAGCTGCGGGGCGGGCGGTGCCGATGGCGGCATCGCGGCGAACGTACCGCTGTCGGTGACACCGGCCTCAAGGTCGCGGAGCTGGCCCTCCAGGTACGCCTTCAGCCTGCTGCGGTACTCGCGCTCGAAGGCACGCAGGTCATCGACCCGGCGCTCAAGCTCTTCGCGCTGCGTGACCAACGAGCCCATGGCCTGACGGTGGCGCTCCTGAGCGTCGCGCTCCAGGGACTCCGCGCGGGCCCGGGCGTCGCCCGTGATCTGCTCCGCCTGACGGCGTGCCTTGGTCAGCACCTCGTCGGCCTCACGGCGTGCCCGGCCAAGCGTCTCGTCCGCCTCGCGGCGCGCGTCGGCGATCGCCTGGTCGGCGGTCTGCTGGGCAAGTGAAAGCACGCGGGCCGCGGTGTCCATGTTGTCCTCGGCCTGGTACTGGCGCTCGAACGGCATGGGCTCGGGGCGGCGCATCGGCTGCTCCATGGGAGGCTCGGGCATCATCTGGTCCGGCCTCGGGTCTGACAGCGGTGAGCTCAGCGCCATGGCTGGCTTCCCTCCACCGCGCAAGACCTCGGCCAGCTTCGACCGCAGCTCCTCGTTCTCCTGAATCAGCCGGTCAAGCTCGGCCTCAACCTCGTCGAGGAAGGCGTCAACCTCTTCCTCGTCGTAGCCGGGCCGCAGCCTGGTCGTACTGAACTGCTTGTTCCGCACATCCGCGGGCGTCAGCGGCATCTTGTCTCCTCGGCGCGCTTGGTTGTGTTCCTTAGCACCGTGTTTTCTGAAGCACCGTTGTTCCTCAGCACCGTACCTGATCAGCACGGTACATGGTTCAAAGTCGCGGTACAGCCACCTGCAGCAAAATCAGTACCACGATGAACAGGACCATGAAGCTCAGGTCCAGTCTTACTGTACCGATTGAGAGGGGTCGTATGTAGCGACGTAGGAATTTCAGTGGCGGATCCGTGAGCGCGAAAATTCCCAGTGCCAGCGCCTTGACGAGCCGGGGCGGGTACCACGGGCGCACGAACATGTTGATCCAGCCAAGGATCACGCACCCGATCAGCACCGCGAGGTACAGCTCGAGCACGTAGGTAAGGACGATCTTCAGGACATCCATCACATCACCGTCCAGGGCCACCGAGAGGAGCTACGCAGCATCTCACCGCGCCCGCTAGCTCTGGTTAAAGAAGCCACGCTCGGCGATGCGCGCCTTGTCCTCCGCGGTCACCTCGACGTTCGCCGGGGAGAGCAGGAAGACCTTGTTCGTGACCTTGTCGATGGACCCGCGCAGGCCGAAGATCAGCCCGGCCGCGAAGTCGACGAGACGCCGGGCGTCGCTGTCGACCATCTCGGTCAGGTTCATGATCACCGGGGTGCCTTCGCGAAAGTGCTCACCGATGGTCCGCGCTTCATTGTAAGTGCGCGGATGGAGTGTCGTGATCCGGGCGAGCTCGACCTGGCGCGGCGGCACGGGCTCGATCGGGTGCTCGGTCACGTACCCGCCGTAGTCGGCCCGGACCGGCGCGGCCTCGACCGGCTCGGCCTGCTCCTCGTACTCGTCGTACTCGCCGTAGGCGTCGTAACCATCCTGATAGCGGCGATCGTCCTCCACGAGGCCAAGGTAGACCGCCATCTTGCGCATCGCGCTGGCCATCCTTCAGTCCTCCGTCGTGCCACGCCCGTCGCGTCGCCGCGTACCGAACAGCTGTCAAGTGCCTTACGCGACGGACACTACAGGACGGGAAGGCTTCTATCGCCGAGCAACGCCGTACCAATTCTCAGGTGTGTCGCACCGCCGCCGATCGCGGCCTCAAGGTCACCGCTCATGCCCGCTGAGATCATGGTGGCCGACGGGCTGACCGAGCGCATGACGTCCGAGAGCCGACGGAGCGGCGCGAACGCCGCCGCGGGGTCGGCGGAACGGGGGGCGACCGCCATCAGCCCGCCGAGGACGAGACCGGGCTCGGCCTCGATCGCCTCGGCGACCTCGGCGGCCAGGACAGGCGGCACGCCGCCGCGCGCCTGCGCGCCGGGGCTCCCGGCGCGGGCACGCGCGCCACGGGCATCGCCCGCGTCGGCGGGATCCAGGCTGACCTGGACCAGGCAGGTCAGCTCGCGTCCGGCCGCGCGCGCCGCGGTACCGAGCGCACGCGCCAGGCGAACCCGGTCGACCGAGTGCACGAAGTCGGCGTAGCCGGCCACGCTGCGCGCCTTGTTCGTCTGCAACTGCCCGACGAAGTGCCAGCGGACCTCCGCCCCCGCGGCTGAGACCGCAGCGGCCTTGGCGACCGCCTCCTGGTCGCGGTTCTCGCCGACGTCGGTGACGCCAAGCCCGGCCAGGGCGACCACGTCGCAGGCGGGATAGGTCTTGGTGACCGCGATCAGCGTGAGCTCGGCGGGGTCCCGCCCGGCCGACGCGCACGCGGCGGCAATCCGCGCGCGCACGGCCGCGAGACGGCCGGCGAGCTCGGCCGTGCGGCCGGCCAGGTACGACTCAGCGGCGGGGCTCACCACTGCCCCCGGGCCGTGCGGCGCCCCGCCCGCCCGCTGGCCCCGTCCGCCGCGATCCTCACTTGAGGAAGTCGGGTACGTCCAGGTCGTCTTCCTCTTCGAAGACCACCGGCCGACGGCGCCCGGCCGTCACGTCGAAGACCTTGTCCTGCTTGCCCGGGCGGCCGGGTTCCTTCCAGGACGGCGCGGCGCCGCCCGGCGCCGTTTCGCCGCGTCCGGCGTCGTAACCGCCGTAGCCGGGCTTGCCCCCGTACTCTTCGTCGTCGTCGGACAGGAACGAGACCGGCGCGGGGGTGTACCCGGACGCGACCTCGGGGGCCGGCTGGACGGGCACGTCGGCGATCGGGTCGGCCTCGGCGCGGCCCTGGTTTCCGGAGACGGGACGCTGCGCGGCGGGTGCGTCCGGCGCGCCGCTGGGGGTGAACTCGGGCGACGGCGCGGCCCACTGACCGGACGTGCCGAGATGTACGGGCGCGGCCGACGGGGCGGCCGGAGGCGGAGCCGCCGGGGCGCTCTCCCCCTGGCGGCCGGACCCCGCGTTCCCGTTGCCCGCCCAGGAGGCCGTCGCGGGCGCCGCGACGGGCGCGCTCGCGGCGCTAGCCGCCGCGCCGCCGTTGGCCGCGCTGCCGGCGCTGCCGTCGGCACCGCCGTTCGCCGCGGGCAGCACGGTCGCGGGCCGGGTGCCGGCGAGCGGGACGACCGCGGTGACCGACCTGGTCGGCCGCTGCTCGTCGAAGCCGGCCGCGATGACCGTCACCCGCACCTCGTCGCCGAGCGCGTCGTCGATCACCGCGCCGAAGATGATGTTCGCGTCGACCGCGGCGGAGTTGGCGACGAGCTGGGCCGCCTCGTTGATCTCGAAGAGGCCGAGGTCCGAGCCGCCCTGAATGGACAGCAGCACGCCGTGCGCGCCGTCGATGGACGCCTCGAGCAGCGGCGAGGAGATCGCCATCTCCGCGGCGGCCACCGCCCGGTCGTCGCCGCGTGAGGAGCCGATGCCCATGAGCGCGGAGCCGGCGCCGGACATCACGGACTTCACGTCCGCGAAGTCGAGGTTGATCAGGCCGGGCGTGGTGATCAGGTCGGTGATGCCCTGGACACCGGAGAGGAGCACCTGGTCGGCCGCCTTGAAGGCGTCGAGGACCGAGACGTGGCGGTCGGAAATGGACAGCAGGCGGTCGTTGGGGATGACGATGAGCGTGTCGACCTCGGCGCGCAGCCGCTCGATTCCGGTCTCCGCCTGGACCGCGCGGCGCTTGCCCTCGAAGCCGAACGGCCGGGTCACCACGCCGATCGTGAGCGCCCCCAGGGACCGGGCGACGTTCGCGACCACGGGCGCGCCGCCGGTGCCGGTGCCGCCGCCCTCGCCCGCGGTGACGAAGACCATGTCGGCGCCCTTGAGCACCTCCTCGATCTCCTCGCGGTGGTCCTCTGCCGCCTTGCAGCCGACGTCCGGGTTGGCCCCCGCCCCGAGGCCGCGGGTCAGTTCCCGTCCCACGTCGAGCTTGACGTCCGCGTCGCTCATCAGCAAGGCCTGAGCGTCGGTGTTGATCGCGATGAACTCGACGCCCTTGAGTCCCTCTTCGATCATGCGATTGACGGCGTTGACGCCGCCCCCGCCGATTCCGACGACCTTGATGACCGCCAGATAGTTCTGCGGTGCTGCCACGAGGAGGGTACCTTTCCGCTCGTTTTACCTCTGCCATCCCGGCGGGTGCGGGCTGCTTTTCAAATACCTAGCCGCCATCCGCCGATTACGGCCCTGGGCTAGGGAAACCTTTGTCCTAGAGGCGCTGCGGAATTCACCGCCAGGGCATCGTCCGTCACCG
>DAHWEX010000735.1 GCA_027326205.1 Actinomycetota bacterium | reverse complement strand
CAGGCCCGTTCCTCTCCTGGTGGCCGACGCACGCTGGTATGCCACGCAAGAGACCGGGCGGGGCGAGACCCACTGGCGTGACCCCTGGGTTTTCCAGGCGGGCGGAACCTGGCACCTGGTGGCGACGGCGAAGTCCGCGGTCACCGGTACCGCGGTCGTCGCGCACGCCGTCTCGTCCGACCTAGCCGGGTGGGAGATCCGGCCGCCGCTGAGCCTCCCCAGCCGCCGCTTCGCCTGGGCCGAGGTGATCACGGTCATGCCGGTACTGGGGCGGTGGGCGCTGACGTTCTCCTGCATGCCGGACCAGATGCCGCACGACCCGCCCGGCGCGGGCGGCGTGTGGTCGGTGCCCGTGCCCGAGTCGGCGTTCACCGCGGTCGGCGCGCACCCGGAACCGGTTCTCGACCTCGACGACGCCGTCCGGCTCACCTCGGATCGTCTCTACGCCGGAAGGCCGGTGCCGACAGGCGACCACGAGGCCCGGTTCCTCGCCTTCCGGCACCACGACGAGGGCGGGAGATTCGTGGGGGGCGTGATCGACCCGTTGCGGCTCGAATGGCGAGCCGACGGCGCCGGGCTCCGGCTGGCGGCCGCCGGCTGGCGGCCTTGACAACGAACTTTGCCAGCAGGATGATTCCACTGATTCGATTCAGTTGTGGCGTCGGTCACATCTGAATCGAGTCAGATCGGATCGTTCGGCACGTACCTGCCGGTGGGGAGAACGTCGTGGCATCAATCAGGTTCGAGAAGGCGCAGCGCTGGTATCCGGGTGCGGACGCGCCCGCTGTTCCGGGCATAGACCTCGAGATCCGCGACGGCGAGTTCATGGTCCTGGTGGGACCGTCCGGCTGCGGCAAGTCCACCACTCTGCGGATGCTCGCCGGACTTGAGGCGGTGAACGAAGGCAAGATCTTCATCGGCGACCGCGACATCACGGCCCTGCCGCCCAAAGACCGCGACATTGCCATGGTCTTCCAGAACTACGCCCTCTACCCCCACATGTCCGTGGAAGACAACATGGCCTTCGCCCTGAAGATCGCGAAGGTTCCCGCGCAGCAGCGCAAGCAGCGGGTCCGCGAGGCAGCGGAGATGCTCGGCCTCACCGAGTACCTCCAGCGCAAGCCCAAGGCGCTCTCCGGCGGCCAGCGCCAGCGGGTGGCGATGGGACGCGCCATCGTGCGCAGTCCGCAGGTCTTCTGCATGGACGAGCCGCTGTCGAACCTCGACGCCAAGATGCGCGTCCAGACCCGTACCGACATCGCCAAGCTCCAGTCCGACCTCGGCACCACCACGGTCTACGTGACGCACGACCAGGTCGAGGCCATGACCATGGGTGACCGGGTGGCGGTGATGAACGTGGGCGAGCTTCAGCAGGTGGACACCCCGCTCCGCCTGTACGACCACCCGGACAACCTGTTCGTGGCCGGGTTCATCGGCTCGCCTCAGATGAACCTGATGAAGGCCGTGGCCGTGGACGGCAAGGCTAAGATCGGCGACTACCTCGTGCCGGTCGATCCCGCGTCGCAGCGGAAGATGTCGGGCAAGGTCACGGTCGGCGTCCGGCCGGAGGCCTGGCGCTTGACCTCGGACGGCGGCGAGGGACTCCCCATCACGGTGACCCTGGTCGAGGACCTCGGCGCCGACAGCTTCATCTACGGCACATCCGAGGTGGAGGGAACGCCGAGCACGGTGATCGTGCGGGTGAGCGAACGGGGCCGGATCCACAAGGGGGATGTCATTCACGTGACAACGGACCCCCGCAACGTGCACGTATTCGACACCAACTCCGGAGAGCGGCTCTCGGACTGAGCGCGGTCGCCTGGCTCCTGGCTCATCGGCGCGACGGTGGCCAGCACCCCTAGGGCAGGCGCGGCCAGGCGCGGCTACTCCAGGTCGGCGTGACGGCCGAACATGGTGTCCGTCCGCTGCCCGGTGCGCTCCATCAGTTCCAGCACCACGGCGTCGTAGACCAGCCAGGACATCTGCTCGAACGCCGATCCCATGGGCTGGACCGAGGCGACCGGGCCGCGGGCGGCGTCCCTGAGCTTCGGCGACACGCCCGGCAGGACCACCACCACGTCGGCCAGCCGGCCAAGCGCGGAGTCCTCGTCCATGGTGACCAGGGCGATGCGGACCCCGGCCGAGGCCGCCTTGCCGGCCACGGCGAGGAGCGTCCCGGTCTCCCCGGAGCCGGACCCGACGACGAGCAGGTCTCCGGGTGCCGAGTGCGGGCTGGTGATGTCGCCGACCAGGGAGACGCGCAGGCCCAGGTGCATCAGGCGGCTGGCGAAGCCGCGCACGGCCGCGCCGGACCGCCCGGCGCCGGCCAGGAACACGTGGCGCGCGCCGAGCAGTTCGCCGGCGAGGCGGTCGAGCTGGGCGCCGTCCACCCGGCCGCGGTTGGCGGCAAGCTCGTCCAGGATGGCCCGCAGGTGGCGCCCGGCGCTCACCGGGCAGCCCCGTCGATGGCCTCGCGCAGCGCCCGCACCTCGGCGACCGGGTCGGCGGCACGCGTGACGCCGCCGCCGACGATGAGGATGGCGGGCCCCAGCGCGAGGTAGTCCGGGGCGCTCGCCCGGCCGATCCCGCCGGCCACGGCCAACGGGACCCGCCGGACGCTGGCCGCCAGCACCCGCAGGTCGTCAAGCGGCGTCCGGCCGCGCGCCTGCTGGTCGACCCCGGTGTGCACGGCGATCACGTCGACTCCCATGTCCTCCAGGGCCCGTCCCCGGGCCGCCAGGTCCGGCACGCAGATCATGTCGGCCACGACCTTGCGCCCGCGGGCGCGCGCCGCGCGGACGCACTCCGCCACGGACAGGTCGTCGGTGACGGCCAGGATCGTCACGTAGTCCGCCCCGGCCGCGAAGGCCAGGTCGGCCTCGTACTGCGCGGCGTCCATGATCTTGGCGTCGCACAGCACGTCCAGGTCCGGGAATGCCTGCTTGACCGCGCGGACGATGCTCATGCCGTAGCGCATGAGCAGCGGCGTGCCGATCTCGGCGATGTCGATGTGCTCGCGGACCCGCCCGATCAGCGTGAGGACGTCCTGGTGGGAGAGGTCGTCGAGCGCGAGCTGGAGGCGGGCGGTCACCGGGGCCTGCGCCCGGCGGCCACGGGCGACGCCTTGATCTCATCCGGCCACGGCGGGTCCGCGCCCGGCCGGGCGATGGTGACGGCGGCCGCCGCGACGCCGTAGGCGAGCAGCGCGCGGAGGTCTTCCGGCGGCAGCGCGCCGAGCGCGCGGCGGACGGCGGCGGGGTCGTGCGCCGCCGGTCCGGCCATCACCGTGCCGGCCAGGCCGGACAGGAACGCCCCCATCAGGGTGTCGCCGGCGCCTACGGTGTCCGCGACCTCGACCGCGGGCGCCGCCACCTCGACGCCGCCGGCCGGGGTCGCCGCGGCGGCGCCGTTGGCGCCGCGGGTCACGATGACCAGGCTGGCGCCGTCCTTCAGCCAGCCGGCCACCACCGCGCCGGGGGGTTGCCCGGGGGCGATCCAGGCGAGGTCCTCGTCGCTGACCTTGACGATGTCCGCCGCGCGGACCAGCGCCAGCACGTCGCGCCTGGCCCGGCCGGGGTCGGAGAGGAAATCGGCCCGGATGTTCGGGTCGTAGCTGACCAGCGGCCCGGGTCCGGCGACCAGGCGGCGCACGAGGGCCGCACCCGGTCCGAGGACGGCGGAGACCGACCCCACGTGGAGCAGGTCCACCGGCCCGGGGGCCGGCTCCCCCGGGTCCCAGCGGATGTCCAGCTCGTACCGGGCCGATCCGGAGGCATCGAGCCGCGCGGTCGCCACCGAGGTCGGGCCGGCCCCGCGGCTGGCCGGGTCGAGGCGGACGCCGGAGGCCGCCAGCCATTCCTCGATGCGGCGGCCGCGGGCGTCGGCGCCGATCCAAGTCAGCAGCCGCGGCCGGCGGCCGAGCCGGCCCAGGGCCAGCGCCACATTGGCCGGGCTGCCGCCCGGGTGCTCCGCGACGCCGCCGTCGCGGTCGACCACGACGTCGGTGAGCGCCTCGCCGACGACGAGGATCTCCGGTTGGTCACTCACAGGGCGATCCCACCTCTAGTGCGGCCCTGCCCGCTGCGCGCAGGGTCATCGGGCTATTCGAGTGCCGTGCCGAGCTGCTTGGGATGCTGCTCCATCAGCTTCTCCGGGTCGGGCGTCTCCAGCAGGCCGGTGATGGTGCCGAGCAGGCTCTCGGGGTCGAACTCCGAGGTCGGCGCGTCCCGGACGACCCGGCCCAGGCGGAGCACCACGATCCGGTCGGTCACCTGCAGGACGTGGGGCAGGGTGTGCGAGATGAAGATGACCCCGAGTCCCTGCGCCTTGGCGGCCAGGATCACCGAGAGCACCTCGCCCGCCTGCCGCGCGCCGAGGTGGTTGGTCGGCTCGTCGAGCATGATGACCTTGCGGGCCCAGGCGATGGCCCGCCCGATCGCGACCGCCTGCCGCTGGCCGCCGGACAGCTCGGAGACGGTGCGCTTGGACGGCGGAACCGAGATGCCGACCTCCTCCAGGCTGGCCAGCGCCTCGCGTTCCATCTCCTTCTGGGCCAGGAAGCCCAGCTTGCCGAGGAGCCCCGGCTTCGACTTCTCGCGGCCGAGGAAGACGTTGGAGCCGATCGTCAGGTCCGGGGCCAGCCCGGAGTCCTGGTAGAGCGTCTCGACGCCCGCCTGGATCGTGTCGTGCGGGGACTTCCAGTGGCGCTCGGTGCCTTCGAGCAGCAACTGCCCCGAGTCCTGGGGATACACCCCGGACAGCACCTTGATCAGCGTCGACTTGCC
>DAHWEX010000715.1 GCA_027326205.1 Actinomycetota bacterium | reverse complement strand
CAGGCCGAAGTGCGACGCGTCCGCGCTGGTGATGTCGGGGAAGTCAGCCTTGGTCAGCGGCTGCGCGCTGTAGCCGAACACTTGCCAGCTCACCCCGGCGCTGGTGAGCGCGCCGAAGATGGACGGGCACGTGTAGGTCTTCGTCTTGTCGTCCATGTGCCCCTGGCTGGTGCCGGCCAGGGCGAACGCGCGGTTCGGCAGGGTTTCGGTGGGCGCGGAGGCGAACCAGTGGTCGCAGACGGCGTAGCCCTTGGCCAGCGCCGACAGCACCGGGAGCGCCTCGGGGGTGAAACAGCCCATGATGTCGCTCGCCGTGGTGCCCGCGACGATCGACCAGTGGTCAGTGGTCTCCCAGCCGATCGTGTACGCGAAGTCCCCGACGAAGCCCCGCATGGTCGCGGCCGTGCCGGACGCGGGGGCCGCGTCGGCGCCCCAGAGCTGGTTGTTGGTGGCGCTGTACCCCTCGCCGGGATCGGCGCCCGGCATGAAGTAGGCGTTCGGCGTGGACGGGGTGATCTGGAAGACGCTGACCGGGTTGCCGCTGGCGTCCGGGTTGGACTCGGTACCGCTCAGCCCCTCGAACGGCTGCCCGGCCGGCGAGGTGTTGCCCGCGTCCGCGTACAGGTAGCCGAGCATGTGGTCGAATGAGCGGTTTTCCAGCATCAGCACCACGATGTGGCTGATCCCGCTGAGGCCTGACCCGGCCCCGGCGCCGGCCCCTGCCCCGGTCGACGTCGTCATCGCGCACCTTCCCTGGGGGTCGCATCGGGCCGGGCGCTCGCCCGGCCCGATGCCAACGCTATCGGGACTGTCAGCCGCGTGAGGCGGCTTTGTGCGCGGCGGTGCGGGCCAGCTTGGCGATCTGCTTGTCCGGGTGGTACTCGCCCAGGTGGTCGAGCACGTCCACCGTGTCCGGGTGCGAGCTGCGGGCCATCCCGTCGAAGAGCATCTGCTCGCGGCCGGCCGGGACGGCCTCGCGGAAGCTCACCGCGAGGTACTCCGGGTCGGGGAACTCCTCGTCGATGGCGAGGGTCAGCAGGTCGGTGGCGACCCAGGCGAGGTCCTCCGGCGTCATCTCCAGCTCCGCGGGAAGGTCGGCGGCGGGCTCGTCCGCGGCGTCGGCCCCGCTGAGCTGAGCGAGCGCGACCTTCGCGTAGGCCCGTACCTGCGGCACCGCCAGGCTGTCGCGCCAGGCGCCCTCGGCCGCGGCGCCCAGGGCGGTGACCGCGGTGACCGCGTTCAGCCGCTCACCGGGCTCGGCCTCGGCCGCCAGCTCAAGCAGCTCACGGGCCGCGGCGTCGGCGCCGCGGGCGGCGGTCCACCCCTCGACCTCGGCCTCGAACTCGGCGTCGGTGACCCCGGGGGCCATCGCGAGCAGCTCCGCGCCGGACAGCTCGGCCGCGGTCTGCGGCAGCAGCGGGATCTCCACCCCGGCCTCGACGAGCTGCTCGTGCAGCGCGGCGAGGGCGAGCGGGGTGAGCCTGATCAGCTCCTCGTCCTCGGTGACCGCGCGGACCTCCTTGAGCCTGTCGAGCAGCAGCCGGGCGGCGTCCCCGTAGGACTCCTCCCACTCGGCCCGGGCCTCGGCGATCTCCTCGTGGGCCTCGTCGTCGTCCTCGTCGTGGCCGCCGGCCGCGTTCTCCCACAGGACCTCGCCGAACTCTTCGACGGTGAGGCCCTCCCTGCGGGCGAGGAAGAGCAGGATGGCCATGGTCATCCCCTGGGCGGCGAAGTCGAACTCGGCGTCCTCCTCCTCGTCTTCATCGTCGAGTTCGGGGCCGTAGCTCTCCAGCGTCTCGCCCAGGACGGCGGAGAAGGCCAGGGCCCACGAGCTGACCACGGACTCGTCGGCGTCGCCGGCCCAGTCGTCGGCGGTCTCGCCCGGGATCACCCGGTCCTCGTCGTTCTCGTCGAACACGAGCCACTCGACGCCGAGCGCGCACTCCCAGAGGAACGCGAGCTCCTCGGCGTCCACGCCGACGGCGGCGGCGGCCCCGGCCTGGCCCTCCGGCGTCAGGTCGCCGACCTCGTCGACTTCCCTGCCGTCCTTGCCGACCCATCCGGCGAGCGCGGCGAGCTTGCGGACCAGCGGTGCGGTGCGCGCCTGGGCGGCGAGCTCGGCCAGCGGGAGCAGGCGGATCGGTGGGAGCGCGTCGGGCAGCCCGAGCGCGTCCTTGATATCGATGTCCTCGTAGTCGAAGTCATCGTCGACGACGTCATGGTCGTGGTCGTGAGCCATGCTCCGAGCCTACTGGCAGATGGCCTGGCAGGGTGCGCCGCAGCACGTATCTCCGCCGCCAGATTCACCAGGCCGCCAGCCCCCGGCCCGCGGAACGCCTCTTGCTGTTATCAGGCGCCGGGCATGACGGCGGATCACCGGGAGGCACCGGGCGCTCCCGGTGATCCGCCATCACGAGCCGGCACCGGCGAGCGGGACGCTTGTTGCTGTTATCAGATCGCGGGCGGGCGAGGTGAAAACACGGCCCGTTCGGGATGACCGTCGCCCGCGCCGGCCGCGGCCCGCAGCGGGCCGCGGCCGGCGCCACCCGGCCAGATCCGCCGTTATCCGGATGCGCGGGCAGCGGCGGCGGGCCGGCGATCGCCGGCCCGCCGCCGCCAGCCGGCCTGGCGCGCGGCTACTCGGCGGTGCGCAGGAGGCCGCGCAGCACGTACTGCATGATCCCGCCGTGGCGGTAGTACTCCGCCTCCCCGGGGGTGTCGATGCGGACCGTGGCGGTGAAGACCTTGTCGTCCGCCCGGACGGTGACCTCGCGCGGGGCGGTGCCCTCGTTGAGCGCCGTGATGCCCTCGACGGAGAAGGTCTCCTGCCCGGTCAGCCCGAGGGTCTCCGCGCTCTCGCCCGGCTTGAACTGGAGCGGGAGGACGCCCATGCCGATCAGGTTCGAGCGGTGGATGCGCTCGAACGACTCGACGAGCACGGCGCGGACGCCGAGCAGCGCGGTCCCCTTCGCGGCCCAGTCGCGGGACGAGCCGGAGCCGTACTCCTTGCCGCCGAGGACGACGAGCGGGGTGCCTTCGGCGAGGTACTCGCGGGAGGCGTCGTAGATCGACATCTCCTTGCCGTCCTTGACGGTGACGCCGCCCTCGGTGCCGGGCGCGAGCTGGTTGCGGAGCCGGATGTTCGCGAACGTGCCGCGGATCATCACCTCGTGGTTACCGCGCCGCGAGCCGTAGGAGTTGAAGTCGGCCCGCTCGATGCCGTGCTCGGTCAGGTAAAGGCCGGCGGGGGCGGTGGCCTTGATCGCGCCGGCCTGCGAGATGTGGTCGGTGGTCACCGAGTCGCCCAGCTTGGCCAGCACCTTCGCGCCCGAGATGTCGGTGACCGGCGCGGGCTCGGCCGGCATGCCATCGAAGTACGGCGGCCGCCGGACGTAGGTGGAGTCGTGCGCCCACTCGAACGTGTCGCCGTCCGGGACCCGCAGGCCGCGCCAGTTGTCGTCGCCCTGGAAGACGTCCGCGTAGCCGGCCGTGAACTGGTCGGCGCTGAGGGAGGCGGCGACGACGCTGTTCACCTCGTCCGGCGAGGGCCAGATGTCGGCGAGGAACACCGGCTTGCCCTCGCTGTCCATGCCGAGGGGCTCGCGCTCCAGGTCGATGTCCATCGTGCCGGCCAGGGCGTAGGCGACGACGAGGGGCGGGGAGGCCAGGTAGTTCATCTTGACGTCGGGGTTGATGCGGCCCTCGAAGTTCCGGTTGCCGGACAGCACGCTCACGACCGCCAGGTCGTTCTCGTTCACCGCGGCGCTGACCTCGGGCAGCAGCGGCCCGGAGTTGCCGATGCAGGTGGTGCAGCCGTAGCCGACGAGGTTGAAGCCGAGCTTGTCCAGGTACGGGACCAGGCCGGCCCGCTCGTAGTAGTCCATGACGACCTTCGAGCCGGGGGCGAGGCTCGTCTTCACCCACGGCTTGCTCGCCAGCCCGCGCTCGGCGGCCTTCTTCGCCAGCAGCGCGGCGCCGATCATCACGTACGGGTTGGAGGTGTTCGTGCAGGAGGTGATCGCGGCGATCACCACGTGGCCGTGGTCGAGGGTGGTCTCGGTGCCGTCGCCCAGGGTGACCTTGACCGGGTGGGTCGCGCGCGTGTCGTCGCCCTCCACCGGGTCGGACGCGGGGAAGGTGCCGTTCAGCGCGCTGCCGCCGGTGTAGGCGGGCAGCGCGTCGCGGAACGCGGGCTTGGCGCTGGCCAGCTCGATCCGGTCCTGCGGGCGCTTCGGGCCGGCGATGGACGGGACCACCGTGGACAGGTCGAGGGTCAGTTCCTCGGAGAAGCGCAGCGCCCGCGCCGGGTCGTGCCACAGGCCCTGGGCCTTCGCGTACCGCTCCACCAGGTCGAGCTGCTCCTCGGGGCGCCCGGTCAGCCGCAGGTAGTCGATCGTCGCGGCGTCGATGGGGAAGATCGCGCAGGTGGAGCCGAACTCCGGAGACATGTTGCCGATCGTCGCCCGGTTGGCGACCGGGACCTGCCCCACGCCCTCGCCGTGGAACTCGACGAACTTGCCGACCACGCCGTGCTTGCGGAGCATCTCGGTGATCGTGAGCACCAGGTCGGTCGCGGTGGCCGTCCGCGGGAGCTGGCCGGTGAGGCGGAAGCCGACGACCTTGGGGATGAGCATGGAGATGGGCTGGCCGAGCATGGCGGCCTCCGCCTCGATGCCGCCGACGCCCCAGCCGAGGATGCGGAGGCCGTTCTCCATGGTGGTGTGGCTGTCGGTGCCGACGCAGGTGTCGGGGTACGCGGTGCTGGCCCCGTCCGGGCCGTTGCTCGTCATGACCACCCGGGCCAGGTGCTCGATGTTGACCTGGTGCACGATGCCGGTGCCCGGCGGGACGACGCGGAAGCAGTCGAAGGCGCTCTGGCCCCAGCGCAGGAACTGGAACCGCTCGGCGTTGCGCTGGAACTCCAGCTCGACGTTCCTGGTGAACGCGTCGGGACGGCCGAAGACGTCGGCGACCACCGAGTGGTCGATGACCAGTTCGGCGGGGATGAGCGGGTTGATCTTCGTCGGGTCGCCGCCCAGGTCGCGCATGGCCTCGCGCATCGCGGCGAGGTCGACGACAGCGGGCACGCCGGTCAGGTCCTGCAAGATCACCCGGGCGGGGGTGAACTGGATCTCGGTGCCGGGCTCGGCCTTCGGGTCCCAGCCGGCCAGGGCCCTGATGTGGCCGGCCGTGACGTTGAGGCCGTCCTCGTTGCGCAGGAGGTTCTCCAGCAGCACCTTCAGGCTGTACGGGAGGGTATCGCTGCCGTCGACCGCGGCGAGGCGGTAAATGTCGTGCGTGGCGCCGCCCGCCTCAAGCGTCGCACGGCTGCCGAAGCTGTTCGCAGTCATCGTAAGTTGAGCCTCCTCGCCCAAGTGGCATGCTTGTCTGGCTGCCCGCACCGGGGGCCCGCGGCCGGGCTCGCCGGCGGCCTGCGCCGCGGTGCGGAGGGGCGCCAGGCGCCCGTTCGCCGGTATGTAAACCTACAGTATCTCGATGTCAAGCTACCTCATGCGGTAGTCGCGCCGCCAACGGGGTGCCCGCCCTTTTTTCACCCGCCTTCACCCGCCTTCACCCGCCTTCACCCGCCTTCACCCCGCCCGGTGGGGGTGCCCGGGCACCCGTCCCGCGGGGGCTGCCCGGGCCTGGTCCGGGCAGCCGCCCGCACGGGGGGCGGGCGAACCCAGCGTCGCGGGCCCGGCGGTGGCGGCGTAACGTCGTTTCCGGTCAGTCGCCTGGGCCGGGCACGGGATACGCGGATGCGGCCGGCCCGCGACGGACGGTTCTCAGCAGTAGCTATGCGATGGAGGGCTCCTCATGCGTTTCGCTGTCAAGACACGGCCCGAGCACCAGAGCTGGGAGGAACTCCGCGACCTGTGGGTGGCCGCGGACGAGTTCCCGGTTTTCGAGTCGATGTGGAACTGGGACCATTTCTACCCGCTGACCGGCGACCTGCACGGCGCGAACTTCGAGGGCTGGACCATGCTGTCGGCCATGGCCGCGCTGACCTCGCGGATCAGGATCGGCTGCCAGGTCACCGCCATGCCGTACCGGCACCCCGCGGTGCTCGCGAACATGGCGGCGACGGTGGACCACATCTCGGCCGGGCGGCTGATCCTGGGGATCGGCGCGGCCTGGAACGAGATGGAGTGCAACGCCTACGGGTTCCCGCTGCCGCCGCTGAAGGAGCGGTTCGACCGCTTCGACGAGGGCATCGAGGTGCTCACCGCGCTACTGTCGTCGCGGGTGTCCAACTACTCGGGCGAGTACTTCACGCTGACCGACGCGTACTGCGAGCCCAAGCCGGTGCAGCGCCCCTACCCGCCGATCACCATCGGCGGCAACGGCCCGAAGCGCACCCTGCGCGCCGTCGCCCGCTGGGCGTCGGAGTGGAATACCACGACGCAGGACCCCGCGAAGTTCACCGAGCTGAAAGAGATCCTGCGGGGGCACTGCGCCGCGATCGGGCGCGACTTCTCGGAGATCACCTGCTCGTGCATGGTGCGGTGGGACGGCGGCTCGCCCGACGCTCTGCTCCCCTCGCTGGCCCGGTGGCGGGACGTGGGCGCCGACCTGGCCGTCATCGGCCTGCCGACGCACGCCAAGCCCGAGTCGCTGTCCGTTCTCGCGGACGCACTGGCCGCGTTCGCATAGGCAACCTCCGGCACCGAACGGGGGCGTGCGCCGCGTGGCCGCGCCCCCGTTGCCGTCCGCCGGGCCAGCCCGGTCCGGGCCGCGGCGCTGGGCTGGCCCTGGTCGCACGGCGAGCCCTGCCGTCCGCCGCGCGATGCGCTCACCTGCCGCGCAGTTCGCCGCGCAGGCCGGCCAGGCTCTCGGCGGAGTCGAAGCCCAGCGGGACCGGGGACATCCGCGGCTCCCGCGGCTCCTGCGGCGCGGCGGACGTTACCGCGGGCGGGACGGGGACAGCCGGCAACTCCGGCTCGACGAAGCCGACGCCGCCCGACTCCAGGAAGTAATCGCTGATCAGCTGCCGCTGCCGTTCGAGTAGCTGGTCGAAGTTGATGTCGAAGCTTTCCTGGCTGATCGTCTCCGCGGTCTGGTACAGGTCCCCGAGGTGGCCAAGCGCTCCCGCCTCCGGGTCGGTCGGCGTCCCGAAATCGAGCGGTTCCGGCGCCTCGTAGCCGGGCAGGTCCGCCAGGGCGTCGCCGTCGTCGTCAGCGGCCGGCCCGGCGGCGTCGGGCCGGTAGTCCGCGGCGTCGTGCTCCCCGTGGTGCAGCGGCTCGAAGGGGCCGCGGGTGACGCGCGCCTCGCCCCCGTCCGCGCGCGCCTCGGCGTCGTCCGCCCGTTCGGCGCGCTGGTACCAGTCCGGTCCCGGCGGCCCGTAGGCCGGGTCGTCGGGGCCGTAGGCGAACGCGGGGTCGACGTCAGCCCCGGCCGCGCCGTCCTCGGCGGGCGCCCTGTCCCGGGCGCTGACCGGGCTCGCGCCGGCCGCCGGGCTGACCGGCTGCGCCGCCCCGGCGGCGCTGGACTTCACCGCTCCCGGGGTGACGGCCGTGGCGGGTGCCGCCGCGGAACTCGCGGCCCTGGGCGAGCCGTCCGCGCCCGCGGTAATCGCGCG
>DAHWEX010000713.1 GCA_027326205.1 Actinomycetota bacterium | reverse complement strand
TCGCCGGCGGCACGGTGGTGATCGCCCTGCTCGGGCTGCTCGTCATCAACATGCCCTTCATGGACGGACTCGCCGCCGGCACGATCCTCGCCGTGCTGATGGTGCTCGGCGGGGCGGTCACGCTGCTGCCCGCCATGCTCGGGTTCGCGGGCCACGCGATCGACCGGCTCCGCATACCGGGTCTTACCCCCCGGCACGCCAGCGCGGCCGCCCCGGCTCGCGGCGGTTTCTGGTACCGGTGGAGCCTTACCGTGCAGCGCCACCCCTGGACGTGCGGCGCCGCCGCGCTCGCGGTGCTGGTGACCGCGGCGATCCCGCTGTTCTCCATGCGACAGGCCTTCAGCGACGCGGGCAACGCCCCCGTCACCCTGACCACGCGGCAGGCCTACGACATGCTGTCCGACGGGTTCGGCCCTGGCTTCAACGGCCCCCTGGTGATCGCGGCCAAGCTACCCGGACCGGGCGCGGCCGCCACCCTCGACGGGCTCGCCACCCGGATCCGCGGCACCGCGGACGTGGCGTCGGTTACGCCCCCCGCGCTGGACGCGGCGGGCGACGCGGGCGTCATCATCGTCTACCCCACGACGTCACCGCAGGCGGCGCAGACCGCCGACCTGGTCACCACGCTGCGGATGCGGGTCATCCCGCAGGCGACGGCCGGCCGCGGCGTGACCGCCTACGTCGGCGGCGAGACCGCCGCGGGCATCGACACGGCCGACTACCTGGCCAGCCGCCTGCCCTGGGTGCTCGGCGCCATCATCGTGCTGGCGGTCATCCTGCTGACCGTGGCCTTCCGGTCGATCCTCGTGCCGCTGAAGGCGGCGGCCATGAACCTGCTGTCGATCGGCGCGGCGTACGGGGCGATCGTGGCCGTGTACCAGTGGGGCTGGCTGTCCGCGGTGTTCGGCGTCAGCAGGCCGGGGCCGATCGATCCCTGGATTCCGCTGATGATGTTCGCCATCGTCTTCGGGCTGTCGATGGACTACGAGGTCTTCCTGGTCTCCCGGATGCAGGAGCGCTGGCTCGCCACCCATGACAACTCAACGTCCGTGGCCGAGGGGCTGGCCGCGACGGCGCGGGTCATCACGGCCGCCGCCGGCATCATGGTCTGCGTGTTCGCGTCGTTCGTCATCAACGACCCGCTGCACGTGCTGAACGTGTTCGGCCTCGGGCTGGCGTTCGCGGTCTTCATCGACGCCACCGTGGTCCGCATGGTGCTCGTGCCCTCGATCATGCAACTGCTCGGCGACGCGAACTGGTGGCTGCCCGGCTTCCTGCGCCGGGCGCTGTCCGAGGTCCACGTCACCGAGCAGGGGACAAGCACCCTGGTGTGACCCGGTGTTTGCACCCCGGTGTTTGCGATCGGGGCCGGCGGCGATGCCCCGGCTCGAAAAGCAAGACCGATACGACAAGCGCCCCCGCCGGCGGCGGGGGCGCTTGCGGTTGCCGTCCCGCGGGCTAGCCGAGGATCCGGCCGAGCTGCATGCCGCGCACCGGGTTGCCCTCGACCCGCAGCTTGCCCGTCATGAAGGCCTCGGTTCCGGTGAACTCGCCGCGCGCCATGCCCAGCAGGTCGGCCTCGTCGATGTTGATCTTGACGTCCGGGTTCTCCGTCGCGCCGGGCCGGAGCTCGGCCTTGCCGTCGTCGATGCTGAGGGTCCACATGCCGCCGTGCTCACCGTGGACGGTGTACTGGTAGGTGGCGGTCAGCCCTTCCGCGCGATCCGGGTTCGCGGCCAGCGTGCTGACCATGTCATCGAAGACTTCCTGCGGCGTGTCCATGCCCGGTTCTCCTTCTGTCTCGGTTTCCGTTCCGGCCGGCACCTGCGCGGCCGCCTCGCCGTGGGCCGCGGCCCACTCCTCGTGGGCCTGGGCCATGCCGGCCCCGAGCCCCTCACCCTCGGCGTGCTCGTCGAGCCGCCGGGAGAACGGCCCCCAGTGCTCGCAGATCTTGCCGGCCTTCAGGCGCAGCAGGTTGATCTCCATCCGCCGCTGCGCGCGCTGCCCGGCGGGAACGCTCTTGCTCTTCCCCTCGAAGAACCCGCGCGGCGTCCCGGTCTGAATGCTCCGGCACATGACCGTGTCACCCTCCGCCACCAGGTCGAGGATCTCGTGGCGAACGTCCGGGTACACCCAGCGGAGGTACGGGACCCAGGTGCGTACCACCTCGGGTCCCGAATGCCCGTCGAGCGGGTAGTTGCCTTCCAGGTACTCGTGATCGAAGAGCTCGTCCACGACGGCTCCGAGGTCGCCGCCGTTGATGATCTCCTCCACGAAGCGGCGGACGATCTCCTTGTTCCGGTCGAGTTCGTCGGCCATGACGCGCGGCGTCGCCGCGGCGCCGCCCGCGTTGGATATTGTCATGATCTATCCCTCTCGCAATCCCTCTGACTCGATGGTTGTCGGCTGGAGCACCACAAGGGCCGGAGACCCGTCGCGGAGCATGATCGTCTTCATCGCCTCCCGCGCGGCCGACAGGCCGAAGCGGTGCGTGACGAACTGGTCGAGGTCGAGTTCTCCGTCGGCGACGAGTCGCGCCGTCCGCCGGACGTCGGCGCGCGTCGCGTGCGGGCAGCCGCTGACGCAGAGGTTGCGGGTCATGATGTCGAGGTAGCTCACCTCGACGAGGCTCGGGTTCCCCGCCATAAGCACCGCCCGCCCGCCCCGGTTCAGCACCGGCAGGCACTGCGCCACGACCGCCGGCCCGATCGGGGTGAAGTCCACGACCGCGTCGACGCCGCCCGCCACTTCGCGGAGCGCCTGGGTCAGGTGCCCTTTCTTTTCCCACCCGCTATCCAGTTCCTCGGTGGCCACGGTTGTCACGTGGGGGAACAACTCGCCGAGCCAGTCAAGCGGAGCGCGGTGCGCGGCCACCGCGATCACCCGGTCGAAGCCGGCCAGCGGCGCGCAGGCCACGGCGAGGCTTCCGTTCGCGCCCGAGGCACCGGTGACGAGCAGGGTTCCGCCGGACACCGACGCGCGCGCCACGGAAACGGCCTTCCAGGAGATCGCCGCGGTGGCGAGCTTGCAGCCGGCGGCGAACGAG
>DAHWEX010000671.1 GCA_027326205.1 Actinomycetota bacterium | reverse complement strand
ACGCCGTCATCCGCCCCGCCGAAACCCGCACCGCCGTCACCAGGGCACTCATCTCCCTGCGCACCAAACGCGAAACCCTCCCACCCAAAAAACACGGCAACATCCCGCTGTAGGCGCCGGGCGACAACCATGGCCTCTGGTAACTGTTCGGCACGTTCTGCCGGCAATCCCGCGCCAAGTGGCACGCGCACGGTCCAACCTGCCCTAGAGTCGTAAGACGATGAGCGAATTCGCCGCCCCGATGCCCGTCCTCGCCAGATATGCGGTCATGGTTGACGTCGGGTATATCTACGCGGCCGCGGGCGAGTTGCTCTTCGGGACCAGCTCGCGCCGCGACTACCGGGTCGACGCGGTCGGCCTGATCCAGGCGATCACCAAGCACACTGACGAGCTGCTCCGCGGCGAGCTGCTCCGGGTCTACTGGTACGACGCGGCCCGCGACCGGGTGCCCACCATCGACCAGCGCGTCGTCGCCCAGATGGCGTGGGTCAAGCTGCGCCTCGGGAACCTGAACGCACGCGGCCAGCAGAAGGGCGTGGACGCCAACATCCGCGCCGACATGGAGGCCCTCGCCCGGCACCGCGCGATCACCGACGCGGTCCTGATCGCGGGCGACGAGGACATGGTGCCGGCCGTCGAGGCCGCGCAGGCCTACGGCGTCCGGGTGCACCTGTGGGGCATCGAGCCGCCGTACGGGACCAACCAGGCCGAGCGCCTCGTGTGGGAATCGGACACCGTGGACATCCTCGACTCCGCGTTCGTCCGGCCCTACTTCACCAGGAACCCGGCCGCCGAGGGGTCCCGGGGGGCCGACGTCCAGGTCACGGTGCCGTCTCCGGCGCAACTGTTCGGCGAGCACGGCCCGCGCCCGCGCCCGTCGGTCCCGCTCGGCCGCAACTCGCACCTGTCGCAGACCGGCCCGATCCCGCACGTGTCCCAGACGGGCCCGATGCCGCGCCTCGGCCCGGACCGGCGGCACGTCGAGGAGGCTGGCGAGCACGTCGCCCACAAGTGGATCCTCACCCGGGGCGCGGACAACATCCGCGACCTGCTGCCCGGTCCGATCCTGCCGCCCGTCATCGACAAGGAGCTCCTCGTCGAGGCGGAAAAGGAACTCGGCCAGTCCCTGCGCCCGTACCAGGAGGCCCGCGAGTGGCTGCGGGACGCATTCTGGGAGCGGGTCCACCGGGAGTTCGGCATCAGCGTCGGCAAGTCGCGCGGCTAATGGACGGCACGCCGTTTCTCCGCGTGGTGCGCGGCGACGCCACCGCGGAGGAGATCGCGGCGCTCGTCGCCACCGTCACGGCCGTCACCGCCGCGCGGTCCTCCGCGGCGGATGACGCGAAGCCAGCGCCCGTTCGGCCGAACTGGAATGTCTCGGCCCGGCTGCTGCGCGCGCCGGTGTGCCCGTCGCCCGGTGGCTGGCGCCGCTCCGCCCTCCCGTAGGCCACGGGCGGCCGGGGCCGGGGCACCCGCCTGCCGTCCACGTTCCGCCCGTACGGCACGCCCCCGACTGGGGCACCTGATGAATCAGGGACTTCCGGCTGGCCGTCTCCTGCGCGATCTCCGGGGCCACCGGATGACGGCGGATCGTTAGGAGGCACCTGGTCCTCCTAACGATCCACCGTCTTTAACGGGGAGCTGTCACTTCTGGGCGAGCAGGGCGGCGACGAAGGCCTGGGCGTTCGGCGCGCCCCAGCCGGTCGTGGCGTCGTAGCCCTTGGTCGTCGGGTACCCCGGGACCTGGGAATCCCACAACTGGTTGTCGACTAGGTCGCCGACGGACTTGGGCACCGTTCCGGCCACGCCGACGTCGGACCCGGCGAAGGTCGCCGGGGCGCTGCCGAGGTACTCGGGCACGATGTCGGTGTAAGCGGACGAGGCGCCGACACCGCTGTACAGGATCGGGTCGAGGAAGCCGATCGGCCCCTTGGCCGCCGAGGAGCGGGCGGCGTTCGCCAGCGCGACCAGGGCCGCGGTCTGCGGCGTGGCCGCCGAGGTGCCGCCGTAGAAGGTCCAGCAGCCGGTGCTGTTGCCGCAGTTGTACTGCGGGTACGCGGTGATGTAGACGTCCACGCCGCCGTTGACCGCCGCGTTCCACGAGGTGTCCGGGACGATCCGGTGGTTACCGAGGCCCGGGTCCACGTTCGCCTGCCACTTCGGCCGGGCGTAGATCTGGCTGGCTCCGCCGCCGGTGGCGATCGGCGCCCACGACTCGTTCCAGACCGCCTGGCTGACGCCGTTCGTGGGGGTGGAGTGGAAGTAGCCGGCCGTCGACGGGTTGTCGCTCGTCGGGTCCCAGGTCCAGCCGTCCATCAGCTGGGTGCCGCCGACCGAGACCACGTACGGGGAACTGGCCGGCCAGCCCACCGATGGCGTGGTGCCGGCCGTGGTCTCGCCCGCCTGCTTCAGGGTGGCGACGTCGCCGTTGTCGCCGGCCGCCGCGAAGAAGTTGTCGCCCTTCGCGATGCCCGCCTGGAAGACGGCGTCGAACTTCGCGGTCTGGGTCGCGCCGGCGCCCTCGAAGTCCGGCTCGTCAGTGCCGAACGACATCGAGAACACGGTGCCGGACGGCAGCGCGGTGATCTCGTCGGAGATGGCCTTCATCATGTTCGGCAGGCCCTGCACGCCCTCGGTCTCCGCCGGGGGCGTCGCGAGCAGGACGATGTTCGCCTCGGGCGCGATCGAGTACGCCCACTCGATGTCCAGGGTGGCCTCACCGGTCCAGCCCGCGGCCGCGCACTGGCCCGAGAGCTGTGCGCCGTTGCCGTTGCAGGTCTGGTACGGGGGGTTGCCCAGCGGGTAGACCTCCCGGAACTTCGGGGCGGGCATGCTGGAGAAGAACGTGTTGTGGAAGTGCTGCAGGTCGGCCGCCGCGGTGGGGCTGCCGTAGGAGTCCACGAGCACGATCGTCTGGCCCTGGCCGTAGTTGGGCATGCCAGAGGGGAGCGGCGCGACGCTGTCGACGCCGTACGAGCTGCGGATCTGCTGCGGTGAGTAGCAGTGGTAGTAGAGGTCGCCGGTGCCATCGGGCAGCACGCACGGCGCGGTGGCCGGCGCCTTCGACGTGAAGCTGCTCGCCGGCGCGGCCTCCAGTTCCGGCGCGATAACCCTCGGGGCGGCGGCCTTGACCGTGGTGGGGGTCGCGGCGCTCGCGGCGGCCGAACCGCTCGCCGCGCCACCCGCCGCGAGCCCGGCCGCCGCTAGCGCGGTCGCACTCGCCAACAGGATCCGTCTCTTGGACATCCTGCCTCCTCAGCAGAGGTGATGGTGATACAAAACTGTCTTAGAGGCAATCGCCATCCGCGCCAATCCGTTACAACCCCTGGTCGCAGGGTTACGGCGGCCGGCTAGCGTACAGCGCGTGCACCGATTGACGACGAACCTGCCAGGCGGCGGGACAACCCCTAGCGGGAGAGTCGCCCGGGCCGCCGCGGCCGCCGTCGTGCTCGGGATCGTCGCGTTCGCCAGCGCTTGCACCACCACGGGCAACGGCGCGCCGGCCGCGGCGACGCGAGCGGCCACCGCTAAAAGCGCGTCCGCGGCCCGTGCTGCGGCCCGTGCTGCGGCCAGCGCCGCTTCAGCCAGTGCGGCCGCGACCCGGGTACCGGCGGTGACGAGCGTCAGGGGCGCGACCTCCACGATGCGCTCCCTGACCGCCGGGGGGCTCAAGCGGAGTTACGAGGTCATCGCGCCGGACAAGGCGCTCCCGGAGCCGGCCCCGGTCATCGTCATGCTGTCCGGCCTTGGCGCCAGCCTCGCCTCGGAGATCGGCCGGGACCGGCTCGTCGACTACGTCAGCGCGGGCAAGGCGGAGGTCGTCTACCCGGTGGGCTACGGCGAGTCGTGGAACGTCGACGGCTGCTGCGGCGAGGCCGGCGCCAGGCAGGTCGACGACCTGGCGTTCATGCGGGCGCTCGTGCCCGCGGTGGATCCGGGGCGCACGAGGCCGGTCTACGTGGTCGGCTACAGCAACGGCGCCCGCCTGGCTTATCAGGTCGCCTGTGACGACCCCGCGCTCTTCGACGGGTACGCGCTGGTCAAGGGCGGCCCCACCACCGGCTGCGTACTGCGCAAGCCGGTCAGCATCATCGTGGTGGCGTCGCTGAACGACCCGGAGGTGCCGTACAAGCCCGGCGAGAAGGGCAGCACCGGGGAGAGGCCGGTGACCACCGTGGTGTCCCAGTTGCAGGCCGAGGAGAAGTGCCCGGCCAAGAGCGCGGTGACGCATTCCGGGAGCATGACCCAGACCGCGTGGACCGCGTGCGCCGGCGGTGCCCGCCTCGCGCTCGCGGTGTGGTCGGGCGGCGCGCACTCTTTCCCCCGGCCTCCGGGCAGCGTCCCCGCGGCATCCCAGGTCGCCTGGGCCTTCTTCACGCGGACCCCATTCGCGCCGCTCCCCGGGTAAGGCCGGCCGAGCTGGCCGGTTAGCCGAGGAGCGGGAGGGTCAGCCGCATGACCGTGCCGCCGCCGGGGGCGGGCTCGGCGGTGATCGTGCCGTCGTGGCTGGCGGCGATCTCGCGGACCACGGCGAGGCCGAGGCCGGAACCGGGGGCCGCCCGGGAGGACGGGGCGCGGTAGAAGCGGTCGAAGACGTACGGGAGGTCGTCGTCGTCGATGCCGGGGCCGTGGTCGCGCACGGTGAGCTCGCCGCCGGCCAGCCGCACTTCGACCGGAGCCCCGGGCGGGCCGAACTTGACGGCGTTGTCCAGCAGGTTCTTGACCGCGACGCGCAGCCGCTCCGCGGTCCCCTCCACCACGCCGCCGGCCAGGTACGCGGGGAACTCCGTCCTGGGCCAGTCGCGCCGCGCGGCCTCGAGGGCCTCGGCGACCACGGCGTTGAGCCGGAGGGGGAAGCGGTCCGCCGCCGGCGGCTCGCCCCGGGCCAGGTCGGTGACGCCGGACACCAGGCGGCTGAGCTCCGCGACCTGGTCGGTGACCCGGGTAAGTATCTCCTTGCGGTCCTGGGACGGCAGGTCCGGGTGCTCCGCGAGCACCTCGACGTTGAGCCGCAGGCTCGCCAGCGGGGTGCGCAGCTCGTGGCTGGCGTCGCTGACCAGCCGCCGCTGGGCGTCGAGCGAGCGCTGGAGCGCGCCGAGCATCGCGTTGAACGTCGCGGCGAGCCGGCCGAGCTCGTCCCGGCGGTCCACCTCCACCCGCCGGCCCGGGTCGCCGGTGAGGGAGACCTCCTCCGCCACGCTGGCGAGCCGGGCGACCGGCGCGAGGCCGGCCCGGGCGACGGCCCAGCCGATGATCGTGGCGACGAGCACGCCGACCGCGCTGAGCGTGGCGAGGGTCTCGCCGACGCGCGCGACCTCGGCGTCCGTGTTCGTGAGCGGCTCGGCCACCTGCACGGCGAGGCCCGGGGCGAGCGGGTAGGTGAGCACCATGGCCCTGGTGCCGCTGACGCTGAGGTCCACGGAGAACGCCTGCGCGCTCCCGGCCGCGACGTCGATCGCCGCCGCGCTCGGGGTGAGCAGCCCGGCATCGTCGCGCGGCCCCCAGACGGCACCCGCCGAGGTGATCACCTGGGTGATGATGCCGAAGCCGTTCATGTGCTGCGGGTACCAGCCGTTCGGGATGCCACCGTGGAAACCCCTGGCCGCGTGCACGACCGCCTCCGCGCGGGCGGCGACCTCCTGGCGGACCTGGTTCTGCAGGTCGGTGCGGATGGCGAGGAAGGCGACCGCCGTAATGGCGAGCGCGACCGCCGCGACCGCGCCGGCCACGGCGAGGGTGAACCTGGTCTTGAGGGTCAGCCGGGCCTTCACGCCCCGGCCCGCAGCACGTAGCCGACGCCGCGCACGTTGTGCACGAGGCGCGGCAGGCCCTCGGCCTCAAGCTTGCGGCGCAACAGCGCGACGAAGACCTGCAGCGCGTTGGAGGCGGGCGCCTCGCCGTAGCCCCAGACCCGGTCGGTGATCACGTCGTAGCTGAGCACCCGCTCGGCGTTGCGGACCAGCAGTTCGAGCAGCGCGAACTCGATCTTGGTGAGGGCGAGCGCCTCCCCGGCGCGCTCTGCCGCGTGGCTGGTGAGGTCGAGGGTCAGGTCGGCGTAGCCCAGCAGGTCGCGGGCCGGCCTGGTGCGCCGCAGCAGCGCGTTGACCCGCGCGAGCAGCTCGCGCAGCGCGAACGGCTTGACCAGGTAGTCGTCCGCGCCCGCCTCGAGCCCGGCGACCCGGTCGTCGATCGCGTCCCGGGCGGTGAGCACGAGCACCGGGGTGCCGTCGCCCCGGCCGCGCAGCGCGCGGCACGTGTCGAGACCGTTGAGCATCGGCATGAGGACGTCCAGGATGATCAGGTCCACCGGCGCCTGCGCGACCGCCGCCAGCGCCTCGGCGCCGTTGGCCGCGGTTGTCACGGCGTAACCCGCGTAGTCCAGGGCGCGGCGCAGCGAGTCGCGGACGTCGAGGTCGTCGTCCACGACCAAGAGCCTTGACTGCACAGCTGTGAGTGAATCAGGTACTTCTGCGGGAAAGCTGAGAGTTTCCTGCGGGGCGTTCCATTTTCAGGGACTTTTAACAATCGCCGCCGAGCCTAGCTGACATGTCACCCAGCAGCCTGCCGAGCGCAGCCCTCCCGCATGAGCAGGCCGTTCCCTGCTCAGCCGAGACCGCGGTCTGGCTCGTCCGGATCCCAGGATTCGGACGGCCACTTCGAGGAGGAAACCGATGAACCGGACCGACCTGATCCTGCCCCAGCGGGCCGTCAAGCCCCGTTCCAGCGGCCTGACCATGGTGATCGACGGCGGCGTGCCGCTCACTCAGTTCACCGACCTCATCGAGCTCGGCGCGGAGTACGTCGACTACGTCAAGTTCGGCTGGGGCACCTCGGTCATCACCAACTGCCTGCGCGAGAAGATCGCCGTGCTCGACGCCCACGGCATCGAGTTCTACTTCGGCGGGACGCTGTTCGAGAAGTTCATCCTGCGGGGGCGCCTCGACGACTTCCGCCGCTACTGCGAGGAGTACTCCTGCCGGCACGTCGAGGTGTCCAACGGCACCATCGAGCTGTCCAACGCGGAGAAGGCCGGCTACATCCGCAAGCTCGCCCCCGATTTCACCATCGTGTCCGAGGTCGGCTTCAAGGACCCGGGCCGGTCGGAGATGCTGCCGCCGAGCGAGTGGGTCGCCTCCATCAAGGAGGACCTCGACGCGGGCGCCTCGCTGGTCACCCTGGAGGCCAGGGAGAGCGGCAAGTCCGGGATCTGCCGCCCGGACGGCGAGCTGCGCTACGGCCTGATCGAGGACGTGCTCACCTAACCCAGCACGGGGGGATCGGCATCGACAGCCTACTCTTCGAGGCGCCGACCACCGCACTGCAGACCCACCTGATCACCCGGATCGGGCCCGACGT
>DAHWEX010000656.1 GCA_027326205.1 Actinomycetota bacterium | reverse complement strand
GGAACCGGCTGGCCGCCTTGTCCTGACCGTATGAATCAGCAACCGTACGCGGGCATGGTTTAAGGGCCCGTGGCACCTGGGGCTGCGGGCCTGGTCGGCGGGGGTTTGGGGTTTCGGGGGCGGCTGGTGTCAGGCGGCGGTGGTCTGGTCGGCGGGGGTGAGGGTGACGTCGTAGCCGAGGGCGCGCAGCTGCTGGACGTGGCTGCGGGTGCGGCGGCTGCGGTCGGTCTTGCGCAGGTGCCAGTCGGGCCCGAGGTCGGTGTAGCGGGCGGCGGGGTCGGCTAGCAGGTGCCAGACGATCACGAGGATGGATCGGGCGACGGCTACCTGGGCCTTCGCGCCGCCGATGCGTCGGGCGAGCCTGCGGTAGCGCTCGCCGAGGAAGGTGCCGGTGCTGGAGGCGGCGAGAGACGCCGCGGTGCAGTAGCCCTTGAGGTAGGCGTCGCCCTTGCCCTTCTTCGCCTTCCTGGACTGTCTGCCGGACTGCTGGGAGACCGGGGACAGCCCGGCCCAGGAGACCAGGTGGCCGGAGGTGGGGAAGCGGCTCATGTCCAGGCCGAGCTCGGCGATGATGCAGGTGGCCAGCTCCAGGGACACGCCGGGGATCTCCGCCAGGCGCTGCGCGGCGGTCAGCAGCGCGGCGTCCGGGCCGGGGTCGGGCGAGGGGACGCCGTCGGCGGTGACGCCCCAGGCGTCTTCCATGGTGTCGAAGTGCTCGCGGATGAGGTCGTCGATCCGGTCGGCCTCCCGCTCCAGCCTCTTGATGAGGCCCAGGTGGATGCGGATCAGCTCGATGTGGTGCGGGGCGGGCATCATGCCCTCCAGGTGGGCGCGGACGCCGTCGCGGCCGGCCTTGACGTTGCCGTGCGCGAGGGCCGCCAGGGCGCCGGGGTCGCGCTCGCCGTCGACGATGGCCTGCAGGATCTTCAGGGCGGACTTGTTGCCGGCCATCTTGCCGACCGCGGACGACAGGCGGATCAGGGCGCCCTCGAGCAGCTTCTCCAGCCGCTGCCACTCCCGGGTCTGGTCGCGGGTGAAGTGCAGGCGGGTGCGGGTCAGGTCGCGCAGCGCCCGCACCGCCGGCGGCGGCACGAACGAGGCGCGCAGCAGGCCCATCTCTGCCAGCCGCGCGAGCCACTGGCAGTCGAGCTTGTCTGTTTTGGGGCGCCCGGCGAGCTGTTTCGCGTGAGAGGGGTTGACCAGCCGGACGTTCAGCCCCATCGCCTCCAGAAGGTAGAACCACGACCGCCAGTAGTCGGACGTGGCCTCGAGCACCACCAGCTCGACCCCGACGTCGACGAGCTCGGCGCCGAGCTCGGTGATGGCCGCGAAGACCGACGGCAGGGTCCAGATGCGGGTCCGGCGCCGGCCGCCCTCCCGCTCCGGGGGGAGCCGCACCGCGATGTCCGCCTTGTCCTTGGCGATGTCGATCCCGCACGTCCGCTCGTGCCTCAGCTCGTACTCCTCGTCCTCCACCGTCTTGGCGGGTATCCGCTTCGCTCTCGCGCGCCCCATCGGGGCCTCCTATCCTGGGTACCGGTGACAATCAAAGGGCGGGCTGCCCGGGGACCCAGGTCAGGCAGGCTCAGGGCCGTGAATACTGACCGTCGTGCTCAAGGCAACAAGAGGCGACCCTCAGGGTCAGGGTCCCGGCGCCAGGCTTAGTGACGGGCTCTCATCCCAAGGGAAAGCCGGCGTCACGGGCAGCCCGCCTCAAATCCTCCCAGGCCGCCGCCACGGACGGACCGGGGCGCCCCGGCGCGCATCCGCACCTCGACGCCGGGCCGCGCCACAGAGCGGCAGCGACCCCTGCCAGACGGAGACCCGCAGCCACGCGCCTAATTCATGCGGAACCGCGACCGGCCCCGCCGAAGAAGGCTTAGTGCGCTTATTCGATGCGAACCTTCCGTCAGGAAATAAGTCTCCGTGATCATGGAACGTGCGCCGGCTGGCGGGCGCGCCGAATCCCGGCGCGGGTCCGGCGCGGCACGCGTTCCGCCCGTGGCCGGCCCGGCGGTCACGGGGAGCCGGTGCGCCGGCGGGCCAGTTCCCTGATGTCCTGCGGCATCGCGTCCACGCCGATCAGCCGGGGCAGCAGTTCCGGCTCGGTGGTAACGGCGCGGAACGTGAGCGCGCTCGTGATGTCGTGGCCGGGGCGGTACTCGATCGTGACCGGGTCGCCGGGACCGATCCGCCCGGGCTCGATCACCCGCAGGTACGCCCCCGGGCGCGCGGCCTCGGTGAACCGCTTGATCCAGCCGGCCCGGCCCAGCCAGCCCTGGAAGGTGCCGCACGGGATGCGCGGGCAGCTCACCTCGAGCAGCAGGTCCGCGCCGATGCGCCAGCGCTCGCCGATCAGCGCGCCGCTGACGTCGACGCCCGCGGTCGTGAGGTTCTCGCCGAAGGACCCGTTGCCGAGCGGCACGCCCAGTTCGGCCTGCCAGCCGTCGAGTTCCTCGCGGGCGTACGCGTAGACGGCCTGGTCGGGGCCGCCGTGATGGTCGACGTCGTAGACGCGGTCGCCCGCCAGCCCGACCGCGCCCGTCCCCTTGGGGCCGGGCGCGGTGACCAGGACCGGGCCGCCGACCGGGCGCTTGTCGATCCCCGTCCGCGCAACGGGCTTCCACGGGTTGGCGCGTGGCACCCCGACGTTCACTGACAGGAGCCGCATGCCGCCACCATACGTACCGGGATCCGGCCGTGGCCAGCGAATTAAGCCGGAGACGACGCGGCCGGGGGAAATGCCCCCCGATGCGCGGATCGCGCTACGGGAGGCGCCTACCGCGGCAGGCTGAGGATTTCCACCGACTTTTCGCGCATCTCGACCTTGCGGACCTTGCCGGTGACGGTCATCGGGAACTCGTCGGTGACGTGCACGTAGCGGGGAATCTTGTAATGGGCGAGCTTGCCCGCGCAGAATTCCCGGAGCGATTCCGGGGTGAGCGCGGCGGCGCCGGGGCGCAGCCGGATCCAGGCCATGAGCTCCTCCCCGTACTTCGCGTCCGGGACGCCGATCACCTGGGCGTCGAGGATGTCGGGGTGGGTGTAGAGGAACTCCTCGACCTCGCGCGGGTAGATGTTCTCCCCGCCGCGGATCACCATGTCCTTGATCCGGCCGGTGATCGACAGGTAGCCGTCGTCGTCCATCACCGCCAGGTCGCCGGTGTGCATCCAGCGGGCCGCGTCGATCACCTCGCTGGTCTTGTCCGGCTGGCGCCAGTAGCCCAGCATCACGCTGTAGCCCCGGGTGCACAGTTCGCCAGGGACGCCCCGCCGCACGGTCAGGCCGGTGGCCGGGTCGATGACCTTGACCTCCAGGTGCGGGCCCACCCGGCCGACGGTGGCGACGCGGCGCTCGACGGAGTCGTCGACGCGGGTCTGGGTCGAGACCGGGGAGGTCTCCGTCATGCCGTAGCAGATGCTGACCTCGGACATGCCCATCCGGTCGATGACCTGCTTCATCACCTCGACCGGGCAGGGCGAGCCCGCCATGATGCCGGTGCGGAGGCTGGTCAGGTCGTAGGCGTCGACGCCGGGGACCGCCAGTTCCGCGATGAACATCGTGGGGACGCCGTAGAGGGAGGTGCAGCGCTCGCTCTGCACGGCTTCCAGGGTCCGCACCGGGTCGAACACCGGGGCCGGGATGATCATGGCGGCGCCGTGGGTGGTGGCGGCCAGGTTGCCCATCACCATGCCGAAGCAGTGGTAGAACGGCACCGGGATGCAGATCCTGTCCGCTTCGGTGTAACCGCACAGCTCGCCGACGAAGAAGCCGTTGTTGAGGATGTTGTGGTGGCTGAGGGTCGCGCCCTTCGGGAAGCCCGTGGTGCCCGACGTGTACTGGATGTTGATGGGGTCGTCGGTGGAGAGCTGGATGTTCTCCAGGGTGGCGTTCCTGACGGCGAGGTCGGCGTATTTCCCGGTGTCGAGGAGCTCGCGCCACTCGACGGAGTCGAGCAGGACGACCTGCTCCAGCGCGGGACAGCGCGGGCGCACCTCGGCGATCATCGCGGCGTAGTCGGAGGTCTTCAGCCGCGGGGCCGCGATCAGCAGCGAGCAGCCCGACTGGTTGAGGACGAACTCAAGCTCGCTGGTGCGGTAGGCGGGGTTGATGTTGACCAGGATCGCGCCGAGCTTGGCGGTGGCGTACTGGGTGATGGTCCACTCGGCCCGGTTGGGCGACCAGATGCCCACGCGGTCGCCCTTGCTGATGCCCCGTTCGCCGATCGCGTAGGCGAGGGCGTCGACCTCGTCCTTCAGCTCCGCGTAGGTGTAGCGCAGGCCCGCCGGGACGTCGACCAGGGCGAGGCGGCCGGGGAAGGCGGCGGCCGTCCGGTCGAAGTTCCCGCCGATCGTGTCGCCAAGCAGCGGCGTGCCGCTCACCGCCGACGCATAGCTGAGCTCCGCGCGCTTGTCACCCATGGTGTTCCCCCACATCCCGATCCCGGCCGTGCGGCTGATCGTCCACCAGCATGGCCGACAACGGGCCGGGTAAACAAGGTCGACGCAGCCGTACCGTGCGACCGTGACGGCACGGCTTGGTCGCGAAATCGCATCGATCCCCGCAATTTCGTGAACCGCACCGGTTACCTGGGTGTCTTTGGAGTATGTCGGTGGAGCAGGAGACACAGAACCTAGCGCGGATCGCCTCGACGGCTGACTTCGTCCGCGAACTGCGGGCGCTGCGCGAGCGGGCAGGCCTGACGATCCGCGAGGTCGCGAAGGCGGCCCGGACCCCGCTCTCGACCACGGGCGACTGCTTTTCCGGAAAGCACCTGCCGCTTGACCGGGAACAGTTCGCGCGGATCATCGGGGCGTGCGGCGAAACCGAACCGGAGCGCGTTGCGGCGTGGCAGGAGGCCCTTGCCCAGCTGCGCCGGGCCCCGGGGCGGCGTGGCGGGGCGCCCTACCGCGGCCTGGCCAGGTTCGACGCGGCCGACGAACGGCTGTTCTTCGGGCGGGAGGACATCACCGAGCTGATCGCGCTCCTCGCGCAGCAGCCGTCCCACCTGCCGCTGATGCTGGTCGGCGCTTCCGGCGCCGGGAAGTCGTCCCTGCTGGGGGCCGGGCTGCTGCCCCGGCTGCGGGCGGCGGCCGAGGCCCGGGCGGCGGGCAGCGGCGGCCAGGTGACGATCTACGACCTCACCGTGACCGGGGTCGCCAGGCTCACCGCGCTGCTCGCCGCCAGAGCCGCCAGTGCCGACGGTGCCGACAGTGCCGACAGTGCCGGAGGCCCCGCAGGGCCGGGGTCGGAGCCGCAGGCCGCGGCCGGCGCGTGGGGCCTGCCCGCGGCGGACGGCGCCTGGGGCCAGGCGGCCGCGCCGCCCGCGGTCATCGTGGACCAGTTCGAGGCCGTGTTCACGCTGTGCGCGGACGAGGAGACGCGCGGCGCGTTCATCGCGGCGCTGTGCGCGCTCGCGGAGCGGACCCTGGTGGTGCTCGCGCTGCGGGCCGACTTCTACGGCGAGGCGATCCGCTACCCCCGGCTGCTGCGCGCGCTGCAGGAGCGGCACGTCGTCCTCGGCCCGATGAACGCCGAGCAGGTGCGCCGCGCGGTCGTCGAGCCCGCCCGGCAGGCCCGGACGGAGGTCGAGGACGGCCTGGTGGAGGTGATCCTCGCCGACCTGGCGCCGCGCGCGGGCGGCGAGCCGGGCGCAGGACAGGCGCACGACCCGGGAGCGCTGCCGCTGCTGTCGCACGCGATGCTCACCACCTGGGAGCGCGGCCGGGGCGCCACGGTGACCGTGGCCGACTACCGCTCCAGCGGCGGGATCCGGGACGCGCTGACCACGTCGGCCGAGCGGGCCTACGAAAACCTGACCCCCGGGCAGCGGCTGCTCGCCCGGCGGCTGCTGCTGCGGCTGGTGCACCTGACCGACGACCTGCCGCCGAGCCGCGCCTCGGTCCCGCTGGCCGAACTGCGGGAGGCGGGGGACACGGACGCCGACCAGGTGCTGTCGGTCTTCGTCGGCGAGCGGATGATCACCGTGGACACCGGCAGCGCGCAGCTCACCCACGACGCCGTGCTGACCGCCTGGCCCCGGCTGCGGGACTGGATCGAGGAGAACGCCGAGGGGCTGCGGGCCCGCCGCCGGATCGCCGAGGGCGCGCGAGCCTGGTCCGAGGCCAACAGGGAAGAGGCGGCGCTGTGGCGCGGCAGCCAGCTCGCGATGGCCAGGGAGTGGGCCGACACCCCGGAGCGGCGCGGCGAGCTGTCCGCGCAGTCGGTCGAGTTCGTCGACGCCTCGGTCGCCGCGGCCACCGCGCGCGAGCGGCTTGAGCGGCGCCGCACCCGGCGGCTGCGGTCCGTCGTCGCGGTGCTGACCGCGCTGGTGATCGCCGTGGCCGGGGTGACCGCGTACGCCTTCTCCCAGCGGCAGGCGGCCGTCAGCGCCGAGCACGTGGCTGTCACCGGCGGGGAGGCGGCGGCCTCGAGGGAGGCCGCGTTCATCGCCGACCAGGCCCGGGCTGACGACCCCGCGCTCGCCGCGCAGCTCGCCGCGAGCGGCTACCGGGTGTCGCCGACCGCGCAGGCGGCGTCGAGCCTGCTCGACGCCACGGACACGCCGTCGGTGGCGCGGATCGGGGACTCGGCGGGCGTCGTCCAGTGGGTCAGCGTCAGCCCGGACCGGCGGCTGCTGCTCGCAGCCGCCGCGGACGGCACGCTGCGGCTGTGGAACATCGCGCGGCCGGGCAGCCCGGTCCCCGTCGGCACGCTGCTGCGGCCCAACGCCGCCGACCCGCTTTACGCGGCGGCGTTCAGCCCGGACGGGTCGGTGATCGCGGCGGCCGGCGCGGACCGGACGGTACGCCTGTGGCGGGTCACCCGCACCGGAAGCACGCGCACCCCGCAGGTCCGCGCGCTCGGCACGCCGCTGACCGGGCCGGCCAGCACCGTTTACTCGGTCGCGTTCAGCCCGGACGGCCGGCTGCTTGCCGCCGGGAGCGCGGACGGTACGGTACGCCTGTGGCGGGTGGCCGACCCGGCGCACCCGACGGCGG
>DAHWEX010000445.1 GCA_027326205.1 Actinomycetota bacterium | reverse complement strand
AGGAGGTTGTCGCGGATCTCTTCGAGGCGGTGCCGCTGGGCGGGGTCGATCCTCAGGAGCGGGCACCTGATGCAGGAGTGCTCGTGGATGCAGGGGGTTGAGTAGGCGCGTCCGTAGTCGCCGAGGGCGAGCTTGCGGTGCTCGAAGTGGCCGAGGAACTCGTCCCATTCGGCGTCGGTGGGGGTGCGGTACTCTTCGCTGGGCCGGGCGGCCCTGCGCTGGGCGATGAAGGCGCGGTGGCCGCGGATGGCTTCTTCGGGGTAGGCGGTTAACGGCACAGTCAGATATCAGGACTGTCGGAATAGCCCAGCCATTGCGGTCGGATGTTCACGGGTGAGTGCTGCTGGATCGCCCGTCCAGCCAGGCGTCCTCCCGGGGGTAGTCGAAAAAGGGCCGGAAATACCGGTCCTCTGGTGATGGCAGGACTCCGGCAGGGTCGCCGGACCGCGCTGCCTGGACGAGCCAGTCAATCTCCGCCTTGACCGTTTCCGCGTAGCTGCCGATGGGGACGAAGCCGAGCCGCTGTGCAGCGGAGGTGTTGAGGGCGAAGGGCGGGAGCGTGTTCCACGGGTGGTCGCCGAGGTCGCCGGGTGCGGTCTCGTCGAGCGGGACCTCGGTCCACGCGCAGTCCAGGTGCGCGGCGATGATCCTGGAGATCGCAAGGCCGTCCGGCGCGTCGGGGTCGGCGCTGTTGAGGATGCGCGCCGCGGGCCGCGCCGCGCAGAACGCGGCGAGCGCGGCCAGGCTGACGGCCGCGGTCGGGTGGTTGGCCCCGCGGCCGGCGCGGGCGAGCAGCAGGTGGCGGCGGCCGTCGAGTGCGCGCTTGACGAACACCCACTCGCGCGGCCGGCTGGCGCCGGTGCCGTGGATGCGGGAGGGGCGCAGGACGCTGACCGGCATCCCGGAGTCGAGGAGGACGTTTTCCGCGGCTACCTTGTTGGCTCCGTAGCCCTCGCGCGAGTTGTGGTCGATGTCCGATGGCGCCATGGTCGGCTGCTCCTCGGTCACCGGGGCGCCGAAGTCGGGCGGCTCATCGGAGTTGGAGTGGCGTCCCTGGCCGTCGATGTAAACGGCCTTGCTGGAGATGAACACCAGCGATCCGATGCCCTGCCGGAAGGGCAGGAGCATCCGGGCGTGCGCCGCGGTGTATCCGACGCAGTCGATCACGGCATCAGCGCCGGGGTAAAGGAGTTCGCGCAGGTCCCCGGCGGCGTAGCGGTCGGACCTGGCGAACCGGACACCCGCTTCCAGCAGCTCCCGCGGGAAGCGGTCCGCTGACCGGCCGCTGGAGGTGACCTCCCAGCCGTCGGCGGCCAGCCTGAGCGCGGCGGCGGCGCCCACTTGCCCGTTCCCGCCCAGCACGATTGCTCTTGGCACTGCGGCAGCTTAGGGCATCACTCTTGGCTGTGGGTGGTCCTGCGGCTGACGTCGGCGGCGTAGGCTCCCCAGTCTCCTGACGCTGCCCACTGCCACTGGACGGCGGCGGCGATGTGGCTGCCGAGCATGATCCGGGGCCGGAGAATTACGAAGTGAATAAAGGGACGATTCCCGCTGGGTCGGCACGATATCCAACCAAAACCTGGGGAGCAAGAGCCAGGTTGCCCGTCAGGTAATCATCTGGCTTGCCGGGAGACGCTCGTTAGCGAGCCGGACTGCCCGGTATCCGCTCAGCTTCGCTCCCGCGACTGCGGGTTGGGCTGAACGGAACCCGCAGCGGAACGACGTGGCGTGCTCTCCTAACTGGGCTGGAACTGCGTGGCGGCCACGGCCTCTGGGACCAGGTCGGCGGAGGGGGCCAGGGCGATGGCTTCGGCCAGGAGTTCCTCGTGCGGCTGGCCTTGGGCCTTGCGGGCGAGGGCTAGCGTCGCGAGGACCGTGGCGTGGCTGTCGCCTGGAAGCTTCGGGAGGGCCAGGATGGGCTGGCACAGTTGCTCGGCCTCGGCGTACCTGCCCTGCCGCAGCCTGCCGAGGGCCAGGGTGTGCTGCACGGCCTCGCGGTACCAGACGGGGTCCCCTGGCGTGAAGTCCGTGGCGCCGAGCACCCATGTCACCCTGCTGACGGCGCCTTCGACCGCCTCGGGAGGCAGTCCGGGCACAAGCAGCACCTCCCAGGCCAGCATGTGCGTCGCTTGAGTCAGTCGGTGGACATGCGGGCCCGCGGGCGTCGGCAGGTCAGCGTGCAGCGCGAGCAACTCGGGGATCCGGCCTTCCCGGCGCAGCGCCCGTCCGATGAAACCCACCGCCACCCACGCGAGCGTTTCCTTCTCCCGGTAATAGACGAGCCACTTGGTGGTCCGTTCCGGCTGCAGCGGGCCGTCGTAGGAGCGCAAGAACTCGACGTACTCCGCGCGCAGCGCGCGGGGGGCGTCGTTTGGCATCAGCCACTCGTTCGCATCGCGGGCACGCACCGCCTTGGCGAACTGTCCTCCCGCCAGCAACGCCAGCAACCGGGCGCCGTCCGTCGGCCTGCCGCTGCGGGACCGAAACGGCATCAGGTTGGTCACGCCCACGCCGGCCATGAGGCAGGCGAGCCCCAGCACGTACCCGTTCGCGGAATGGGCGGCCACCACGGCGCCCGCCAGCGTCGCCGCCACGATCAGGTTGGCCAGCGAACCCGCGGCCGTGAGGAGTGCGCCACGGCCGGCCGACCGGGCGTCTCCGTGCATGACCGCCCCGTCGGCGATCGGCAGGCTGACGGTGAACTTGCCAGCGGTGAAGCGGGGGCGCCTGGGTGTCTCGCGCCCGAGACGGACGGCACGGATCTCCACCCCGAGGACGAGGCAAGCCCACGCGTGCCCGGCCTCGTGCACGACCACGATGGCCGGCACGCCGATGAAGAACAGGGCGAGCGGCCACAGGCCTTTCAATGCCAGCGGGCCGGGCGTAAGCAGCAAAAACGGCAAGCCAAAACCGATGAGCAACGTCACGGCCAGTATGACAGCCCCAAGCACGCGGCCAACCTCGTACACACCCTTCACCAGCACCCGCCAATGGTGCCATATCAGGTGATTTCATCGAGTGATTAACCGGAACCGGGGGACCGGCCGCCCGCGGGCTTCCGCACCGGGGGCAACGTGATTGTTAGCGTGCGCAGCACCGGCTGCGTATGCGGGCGGCTCGCCTACCTGGGAGCTTTACCGAAAGCTACATTGAGAAGCGCCTTTATCGAACCGCGCGTAAGGCGAGAATCGCTTGCTCGTCCACCCGGCCGTATGTTAGCGTTCACAACAGCTGCCGCGGGTGACCGGCGGCCCGCAGTACCTGGACATCAGGCCCGTGTCCGGCAACGGAAGCCGGGCGCCAAGCGGGAGGGATGAGCATGGGACCGCCTTCGCACGGCGTGCGGCAGCTGCTGGCGCTCGACCGGCCGGCTTCGGCGCGTACCCGGATAGCGCTGGTCGCGGCGCACGCCGCCCGGGTCCTGAAGATCACGCACCCCTATGTCAGCGACTCCGGCCGCTGGGAAGCGACCTGGACCGGCGGCGGGTCGGCCGTCGCCGACACCGAGGACGAACTGCTCGCGGACGTCGCCGCGCGGCTCGGCCCCGCCTGACGCGGGTGCCCGGCGTCCGCCCGCGGCGGAAACCGGCTCCGGGGCGCGGGTCCCCCTCGCTCGACCTGCGCCCCGGTCAGCCCCCGGGCCCCGGGGCGGGGACCCGGGCGGTCATCGCGGGCCGGCGGGCGGCAGGCCAAGCTGCCCGGTGAGCCGGTCCCGTGCGGTCAGCAGCGACGGCCCGTACCAGGTGAGGCCGCGCCCCTCGACCAGGGCGACCCGGCACCCGGGGAACGCCTCGGGCCCGTCGGCCGCGCTGAACTGGTACGGCTCGTCGGGCAGGACGACGATGTCGGGCCGGGCGGCCGTCAGTTCGTCCAGCGGGACGTGCGGGTAACGCTCGGGATGGCCGGCGTAGACGTTGTCCAGGCCCAGCCGGGCGGCCAGGTCGCCGGTGAAGGTACGGGAGCCGACCACCATCCACGGGTCGCGCCAGACGGGAATGACCACGCGCAGCCGCGGACCGTTCGGTGGAGTGCGCCAGATCCCCTCCGCCTCGGTCAGCCAGTCCGGTTCCGGCCAGCCGAGGCCGGCCGTGAACATCCGGCGCAGCGAGGCGAACGCCTCGTCCAGGGTCCGGATCACGGTCACCCAGACCGGGATCCCCGCCGCCCGCAGGCGTTCCACGTCGATGCGGCGGTTCTCCTCCTGGTTGGCAAGCACGAGGTCGGGCCGCAGGTCCCTGATGACGGCGAGGTTGGGGTTCTTGGTGCCGCGCACCCGGGTGACCGCCAGCCCGGCCGGGTGGGTGCACCAGTCGGTGGCGCCCGCCAGTGCCTCCGGGCGGACGGCCGCCACCGACTCGGTCAGGGACGGCACCAGCGAGACCACCCGGACGGCCGGGCCGTTCACCGGCACCGGCTGCCCGAGGTCATCACGCGGCGGCTCCGTCACGGTATCGAGAAATAGCAGACGAACGGTCCGGTGTCACGCCTGGAAAGGAGCGCGGAGCCGGCCGCATCGTGCCCTCGACGCGGCCGGGTTCACGTGGTCGCGCCTAGCTGTAGCTGGTCAGGTCGGCCACGGTGCTGGACGAGTTCACCGTGCCGCCGGTGCCGTTGATGATGTGCTGGATCGTTCCGGTGCCGCCCAGCGACACGGTGACCATGTCGTGCCACTGCACCCCGGACGAGTTCGGCGAGGTGAGCGCGTTCGCGCTGGCCTCGCTCGGGTTCACGTCGAAGTAGCAGTACACGCCCAGGCCGTACGCCTGGAAGCTGGTCACGCCGCCGGCGACCGCGATGGACGGGTAGCCGTCGGCGGACCCGTCCATCCAGGCGGACTGGCTGGGCGGGTCGTAGGGCATCTCGCTCTGGTAGAAGTAATCGGCTCCGCCGTTGCCGTTCCACTGGACCTGCACCGCCTGGTAGTGCTCGACCGCGAGTCCGTACATGGTGACGTTGGCGCCGTTGACGACCAGGCCGTTGGCGGCGGTGTTGGTCGCCCAGCCGACGGTGCCGCTGTTGCCATGGTCCGCCCGCCAGAGCCACAGGTCGTCGCCGACGACGTTGGCGCTGTTGACCTGCAGCGTCTGCGTCGCCTGGCCGGCGGTGGCCCCGCCGATCCGGGCGAAGACGTCGGACAGGACCGTCGGGTCCGATGCGTGGCTGGCACCGGAGCCGGGCGGGCCGATCTGGACGAGGACGGAGCTGTTGGCGGTGCCCGCGTCAAAGATCAGCCCGCCGATGCGGATGCCGCCCGCGTCGGCGGTCTGCAGGATGGTGCTGCCGCCGTTGGACACCAGCGTCGCCAGCCCCAGGCCGAGCACCACCGTGTCGGGGTTTTTGACGTCGATGGTCCCGTTGACCTGGTAGACGCCGGGGGTGAACAGCAGGTCCTGGCCGCCCGCCAGCGCGGCGTTGATCTGCGCGACCGTGCTGGACGGCGTCGCGAGGTAGAAATCGCTGATCGGCAGCGAAGTGCCCGGGGTGCTGCCGCCGGCCCAGGAGACGCCCTGGGCGCTGGTGCGGTTCGAGGGCACGAACACGTCCCAGTTCCCGGAGGAGTCGATGTACAGGTATGGCTTCTCGTCGACCGTGGGGGTCTGGCTCACCGTGGTGTACGGCGGGCTCGGGAAGCTCTGCGCCGGGACGCCGGTGTCGCCCACGAACACCATGTTCCAGTTCGAGCCGGTCCAGCTGTCCACCTGGTCGTTGCGCATGATGAACTGCTGCTGGGTGCCCGAGTCGACCTGCCCGGTGACGACCGAGTCGCTGATGAACCCGCCGGACGACCAGTTGCTGCTGGTGTTGCCCGAGGTGTCGTCGTCCAGCACGAGGTTGCCGTCGATCTGCACCCGGCGCATCGGGTCGGCCTGCGACACTGCCCACTCGGTGCTGCCGGATGACGGGTCGAGGGTGATGTTCTCCACGCCGCGCCAGAA
>DAHWEX010000589.1 GCA_027326205.1 Actinomycetota bacterium | reverse complement strand
GCCGGGCCGTCGACGGCCGCGAAGGCGTGCGGTGTCATCGTGCTGAACTCGGCGGACTCGCCGGCCTTGACGATGATGTCCCGGTCGCCGAGCGACAGCCGCACCTGGCCGGAGACGACGAAGAACCAGTCACGGCCGGGGTGGACCCGCTGCCCGGCGGTCTTCCCGGTCGGCTCGAGCCGCGTCTTGACGGCGATCATGCTGGCGGTCGGCCGGCTGAGCATCCAGGTGGTGCGCTCGCCCGACCGGCTCGGCGCCGGGCGGATGACCACGTCGTCGTCGCCGCTGGTGTCGAGGAGTGCGTCGAGGTCGACCTGCAGGCCCGCCGCCAGCGGCAGCAGGATGTCCAGGCTGATCGCCCGCTTGCCGGTCTCCACCCGGCTGATGACCGAGGGGCTGAGGTTGGTCCGCGCGGCGAGCTCGTCAAGCGACAGGCCCATCGTGTGCCGCAGGCTGCGCAGCCGGGTCCGGACCAGCTGCTCGATCTCGTTCCGCTCGGTCACCGCGCCTCCCAGGTTCCTTGCTAATATAGCAAAGCTGTTTGCGGTTTGCGCGAAGCAACGTATCGTTCGGTCCCATGAGCCACAGTCATGAGACCTCCAGCCCCGAGAACCACGGTCACGAGAACCACGGTCACGAGAACCACGTCGTCGAGCGGCACTGCGACGTCTGCGTCGTCGGCGGGTCGGCCGCCGGGCTCGCCGCCGCGCTCCAGCTCGGGCGCCAGCGCAGGTCGGTGATCGTCGTCGACGCCGGGGAGCCCCGCAACCGCCCCGCCGCGCACACGCACGGCTTCCTGTCCCGCGACGGGGTCTCCCCGGCCGAGTTGCTCGCCGTCGGCCGCGAGGAGGTCCGCGGCTACGGCGGCGAGATCCTCTCCGGCCGGGTGACCGACGTGAGCCGCGCCGGCGACGGGGGCTTCCGCGTCCGGCTCGCCAGCGGGCACGCGGTCGTCGCCCGCCGGGTGCTCGCGGCCACCGGCCTGGTGGACGAATTGCCGGACATCGACGGCCTCGCGGCGCACTGGGGGCGCGACGTCATCCACTGCCCGTTCTGCCACGGGTACGAGGTCCGCGACCAGCGCGTCGTGGCGATCGTCACCTCCGCCGCGGGGCTGCACGCCACGGGGCTGTTCCGCCAGCTCACCGACCGGCTGACCGTGGTGCTGCACGACCTCGGCGAGGCGGAAGGCGCCGAGGCCGGCGCTCTGCGGGCCAGCGGGGTGACGGTCGTCCGCGACACGGTGAGCCGGGTCGTGTCCGGTCCCGGCGGGCGGGTCGCGGCGGTCGAACTGGCCGGCCACGGGACCGTCGAGGCCGACGCGGTCGCGGTCGGCCCCCGGTTCCGGGCCCGGGCCGAGCCGTTCGCGGCCCTCGGCCTGCGCCCGGCCGCGCACCCGAGCGGGCTTGGCGACTTCCTGGAGACCGACGCGACCGGGCAGACCGCGGTCCCCGGGCTGTACGCGGCCGGCAACGTGACCGACCCGGGCCACCAGGTGCTGCAGGCCGCGGCCGACGGCAGCCGGGTCGGCGCGATGATCAGCTTCAGCCTGGCCGCCGACGACATCGCGGCCGCCGCCCGGCTGTCGGGCAACCAGGCCGACTGGGATCACCGCTACAGCGGCGACCAGATGTGGAGCGGCAACCCGAACGGCACGCTGGTCAACGAGGTCAGCGGCCTGGCGCCGGGCCGCGTCCTGGACGTCGGCGCCGGCGAGGGCGGCGACGCGCTCTGGCTGGCCGCCCGCGGCTGGACCGTGACCGCGAGCGACATCTCGCGGCGCGCGCTCGACCGGATCGGCGCCGAGGCCGGGCGCCGGGGCCTGCGGGTGGAGTGCCGCCACGCCGACGCGAACGCGGCCGGCGCGTTCGCGACGGGGGCGTTCGACCTCGTCTCGGCGCAGTACGCCTCGATCCCCCGCACCCCCGACGACCGCGCCGTGGGCAACATCCTGAACGCGGTCGCGCCGGGCGGGACGCTGCTGGTGGTGGGGCACGACCTCGAGCCGATGCGGGCCGCGGGCGGCGACCGGGCGTTCGACCCGGACGCCTACGTCCGCGTCGACGACTTCGCCGCCGCGCTGGACGGCTCGCCGGCCTGGGACGTCGAACTGCACGAGAAGCGCGACCGCCCGGCCGGGGCCGCCTCCGGCGCGCACCACGTGCACGACGTCGTGCTGCGCGCCCGGCGCCGCGCGGCCTGAGCTGGCGGGGCAGGGGCGGCCGGGCAGGTCAGCGCTTGCGCGCGAGGCCGCCGTAACCCGACACGTTCTCCTCCAGGCCGACGGTCCCGGGCACGGGCCGCCACCGGTGACACTGCACGAGTCCGGGCGGGACGACCTCCATGCCGTCGAAGAACCGCAGGGTCTCGGCGTAGGTGCGCCGGGTCTGCGGCACGGTGACCCGCTCGTTGTAGCGGCGGGCGCCCTCGGCGACCTGGTCCGCGTTGACGTCCTTGGCCGGCTGGGTCAGCGCCAGGTAGCTCCCCGGGACGGTCGCCTCGAGCATGTCCCTCATGATGCCCACCGGGTCGTCCTCGTCCGGGATCAGGTGCAGCACCCCGATGAACAAGACCGCCACCGGCCGGGAGAAGTCCAGCGTGCGCGCCGCCTCCTGGAGGACCTTGCCGGTGTCCCTCAGGTCCGCGTCCAGGTACGCGCACGCGCCCTGCGGGGTGCTCATCAGCAGGGCGCGGGCGTGCGCGAGGACGATGGGGTCGTTGTCGACGTAGACGATCCTCGAGTCCGGCGCGACCGACTGCGCGACCTCGTGGGTGTTGTTCGCCGAGGGAATGCCCGTGCCGATGTCGAGAAACTGCCGCACCCCGGCCTCGCCCGCGAGGTAGCGCACCACCCGGCCCAGGAACTCCCGGTTTGCCCGGATGTCGCGGATGATCGTCGGGCGGACGGCGATGACTTCCTCGGCGGCGATCCGGTCCGGCTCGAAGTTGTCCTTGCCGCCCAGCCAGTAGTCGTAGACCCGGGCCGGGTGGGCCACGCTGATGTCAAACCCGAGCGAAGACTCGCGCGGCTCGTCGCCGCCGGCCTCCGGATGCTCCGCCACGCTGACCGCCACCTCACGAGTGTGCTGGGCTTAGCCCGTCATTCGTCATTCAGTCGCCAGATGCCGTCAATGATCCTACTCGCGGCCCGCGAGCGCGCTCTGCCGGGGATGGCCGGTAAGCACGGCACCCGCACCGCCGGCGTTCATGGAACCGCAGGACGGGCCGTATCCGGGCGGGCGAGCAGCAGGCCGGCGAGCTCGGTAACGGATCCTGCGGACAGGTCCCACGACCCGGTCGCGACGCCGGCCCCGGGAACCCCGGGGCCGTGCTCCAGCGGCCTGGAGATGAACGCCGCGGCCAGGCCCGCGCCGCGGGCGGCGGCCAGGTCGTTCTCGTGCGCGGCCGCCAGCATGATCTGCCCAGGCTCGAGCCCGAGCAGGGCGGCCGGCCGCAGGTACGCCTCCCTGGACGGCTTGTAGGCCCTGGTCACGTCCGAGCCGAGGATCAGGTCCCACGGCAGCCCGCCCGCCTTCGCCATGTCGAGCAGCAGGGAGGTGTTCCCGTTGGACAGCGGTCCCACGATGTAGTCCCGCTTCAGCGCGGAAATGCCCGCGGCGCTGTCGGGCCAGGGCGGCAGGTAATGCCAGGCGCGGTTGAGCTCCTCGAGCGCCGCCGGGCCGAAGCGCCCCGGATCGAGCCCGAGGTCCGCGAGCACGCCGTCCAGGTTCTCCCGGTGCAGCACGTCCAGCGGGGCGAAGGGCCGCTCGCCGTCCCTGACCCGCCGCATCCCGGGCGCGTACCGGGCCCGCCACGCGTCGGCGAACGCCCCGCCGTCGAGTTCAAGCCCGTGCTCGCCGGCGAAGCGGCGGACGGCGGCGGCGACCCCGGTCCGCCAGTCGACGACGGTACCGAACACGTCGAACAGCACCGCCTTGACGGGCTGGCCGGTAGACACGGGAGTGAACGTCACCGCGTCAGCATCTCGTCATGGCATTGCGGCGGGGCGGGCGAGGTACGCCGTCTTGGCGTCGGTGCAGAGGTCATCCGTCACGGTCATCCGGAAGGAGGTACGACAATGAGCGGGCAGCACGCACCCGACTGGAAGGTGGCACGGGTGACAGCGGCACTGGCCGGAGGCCGGGCCGTCACCGGATGAACTCGAGGTACACGATGCTGCCCAGGCCGAGCAGCAGGCAGTAGACGGCGAACGGGGTGAGGGTCCGGGTGCGCAGATAGCCGACGAGGAAGCGGACCGACAGGTAGCCGCCGATTCCGGAGAGCACGCTGCCGAGCAGGATCTGGCCGCGCACGCCGTCGCCGAGCGGCCCCATCAGGTCCGGGATCTTGAGCACGCCCGCGGCGAGGATGACGGGCGCCGACAGCAGGAACGAGAACCGGGCCGCGTCCTGCCGGGTCAGGCCGCGGAACATGCCCGCCGCCATCACCACGCCGTCCCGGCTGATTCCGGCCAGCAGGGCGAGCACCTGGGCCGAGCCGATGACGGTCCCGCGCCAGTAGCCCTCCCCGGCCAGTCGCTCGTCCGTCGCGACGGCCTCGGCCTGCTCGTGCGGCCGGACGGCCTGGGGACGCGCCTGCCCGGGGCCGGGCCCGCCGCCGGCGCCGGCCCTGGCCAGTTCCGGCTCCGGTACCGCGGACGGCGCTTCGCCGGCGGGCGGGCGCGCGCGGTAGTAGCGCTCGGCGGCGAACAGGATCACGCCGTTGGCGGCGAGGAAGACCGCCGCCCAGATCGCGTGGCCGAACACCACCCGGAAGGTGTGCTCCCCCGCCAGGCCCGCGACACCGACCGGAATCGTGGCCAAGATGATCATCCAGGCGAGCTTCTCGTCGGCGTTGCGCATCCGCCAGCGGCTCGTTCCTGACGCGGGCCGCAGCAGGTGGCCGAGCGAGGTCAGGAACCCCCGGATGATGCGCAGCCAGTCGCGCCAGAAGTAGCCGATCAGCGCGATGGCCGTCGTGACGTGCATCCCCACGATGAACGCCAGGTAGGGCGACTCCGACGTCGCCACGTTCAGGTTCTGCGCCCAGCACCCGCCCGCCAGCGCCGGGATCAGCACGTTGTGCCCGAGGCTTGACACCGGGAACAGCTCGCTGACCCCCTGGATCAGGCCGACCACGCCGGCCTCGGTGTAGGTGATGTGCGCGGGGCAGGACTGCGCGGCCACCGCCGCCGGAGCACCGCCGCTGAGCAAGACCGCAGCTGTCATGCCGAACCTTTCGCACGGGGAGCAGTCGTCCCTGACCAGGAAAGCGTGACCCGGCGGCGAGCGCACGGAACCGCGTGCCCTCGCACCACCTTCTACAGGATTGTAGAACATGAGGCGCGTCCCCGGTAGCGGTA
>DAHWEX010000560.1 GCA_027326205.1 Actinomycetota bacterium | reverse complement strand
GAAAACTTCGGAGTCTCCGTCATGGTGCCCTCGCGGCTCGTCGCTGCCTGGTACCTGGCACGTGCAAATCGCAAATGCTGAAATACTGTCTGACGCTTGTCAGGCACTGTGTAGCAGCAGGTAACGGTGGGATGCGTCTATCCTAGCCAACCCGCGCGCCGCGCCTGCCCTTCCCCGCGTCGCCTGGTGCCGCGGCGCCCCGGGGCGTCACCTGACGCGACGGGCCGGCGGAGACGGAACGGCGTGCAGGAATTCCGGTGGCGTCCAGCCGCGCGCGGTGAACACCTCCGTGACGGCGCTCCGCAGCGGCCCGGCGCGCTCCGCCGGCACCAGCGCGAGGACCGAGCCGCCGAAGCCGCCGCCGATCATCTTCGCGCCGTAGGCACCCGCCGCCAGCGCGGCGTCGACCGTCACGTCCGCCTCCGGCCACGAGACTTCGAAGTCGTCGCGCAGCGAGACATGCCCTTCGACCAGCAGTTCGCCGATCAGCCGGCTCACCTCGACCGCGCTGGCGGCCGTCCGTGCCGTGGTCGCCGTGTCGGCCGGGACGGCCGCCAGCAGGGCCGCCGCGATCGCCTGCGCCCTGGCGCTGTCGGTGATCACGTGGCGCACCCTGCGGCGCAGCACCGGGTCGTCGAGCGCGCTGAGCCGTCCCAGGCCGGCCAGCGACCCGATCGCGGTCACCCCAAGCAGGCGTGCGGCCCGCTCGCACTCGGCCCGCCGCCGCGCGTACTGTCCCGACACCAGCGCGTGCGTCACCCGGGTGTCGATGACCAGGGCGGAAACGCCGGCCGCGGCGGGCCAGAACGGCACCTGCACCGTCAGGTTCGTGCCGCAGTCGAGCAGCAGCGCATGCCGGTCCTGGCACAGCAGCGACGCGGACTGGTCGATGATGCCGGTCGGCGCGCCGACGAACTCGTTCTCCGCCCGCTTGGCGATCCTGGCCAGTTCCCGGCGCGGCACCGTCAGCCCGGACAGCGAGCACAGCGCGAGGGCCACCGAGCACTCGAGCGCGGCGGACGACGACACCCCCGCGCCGACCGGCAGGTCGGAGTCCACGTCGACGGACGCCCCGCGCACCGGGTAGCCCGCGGTGCGCAGCGCCCAGGCGACGCCGGCGGGGTAGGCCGCCCAGCCGGCCACCGAGCCGGGCGCGAGGGAGCCGAGCGAAACGGTCACCGGCTCGTCGGGCACCTGCTTGGACCGCAGCGCAAGCAGGCCGTCGTCTCGCGCGGTCGCCGTGGCGGTCACGCCGCGGGGGAGCGCGAACGGCAGCACGAACCCCTCGTTGTAGTCCGTGTGCTCGCCCATCAGATTGGCGCGCCCGGGCGCGAACCAGACTTCAGTCTTCAAGAGAACTAAACCGATCATTCCGAACGGGCGCTTGTTTCCCGCGGCCCGCACCTAGTCTCTACCCGCGTCCGAGGCGCCAACCGGGCATCTCCGGCAGCACATTGTCGCACCTGACGCCGGGCCGCACGCGCCGACGGCCGCGACCGTACACTGAACGCAGGCGCACCAGGCGGAACCCGCAGGCCAGCGCGGCTTCGAAGATCGATTGTCGGGCCTTCGACGTAGGCTGGTGGCCCCCGGGCGGGTGGGGACTGTTCTCCGGGAGACAACACTGCACTCCGGGAGATAACAGGGTGAGCAAGGTCCTGCTGGACGTGGTCATCGTCCTTGTCATCGCGTCTATCGGCGGGTTCTTCGCCGGCGCGGAAATGGCGCTCGTCTCGCTGCGCGAGGGCCAGGTGCGGTCCCTCGCCAAGCGCGGCAGGCGCGGCGTCAAGGCGGCGCGGCTGATCGCGGACCCGAACCGGTTCCTGTCCGCGGTGCAGATCGGCACCACGCTCGCGACGCTGGTCTCCGGCGCCTTCGGCGCCGACACGCTGGTGGGCCTGCTGCGCGACTGGCTGGTGCGGCAGCACATGTCCGGCGACGTGGCGGGCCCGCTGGCGTTCGGGGTCATCACCATCTGCATCACGTTCGTCACGCTGGTCCTCAGCGAACTGGCACCCAAGCGGCTCGCGCTGCAGAGCGCCGTGCCGCTGGCGCTGTTCGCGGCGCCGACGCTCGAGGTCATCGCCAGGCTGGCGCGCCCGGTGGTGTGGCTGCTGTCCATCTCGGTCAACGTGGTGGTCCGGCTGCTCGGCGGCGACCCGCGGCAGAGCCGCCAGGCGATGACGGAGCAGGAGCTGCGCGAGCTTGTCACCGGCACCCAGACGCTGAGCGCGGACGAGCGGCGCATCGTGGGCGAGGTCTTCGACGCCGGGAAACGGCAGATCCGCGAGGTGCTCCGGCCGCGCACGGAGGTCGAGTTCCTCGCGGCGGGCACCACGGTCGGCGAGGCCGCGCGGATCGCGTCCAGCGTCCCGTACTCGCGGCTGCCGGTCTACCAGGGCTCCTACGACAACGTGGTCGGCTTCGTGCACATCAGGGACCTGCTCGGTCCGGCCGCGCCGCCGCGCACGGCCCTGGTCGACGAGGCCGTGCGGCCGATCAAGTTCCTCCCGATCAGCAAGACGGTGCTGTCGGCGCTGTCGGAAATGCGCCGCGAGCGCGCGCACCTGGCGATCGTCGCCGACGAGTACGGCGGCACCGCCGGCATCGTCACGCTGGAGGACCTGGTCGAGGAACTGATCGGCGACATCAGGGACGAGTACGACACCGGCGAGGCCCCGGCGACCAAGCTGCCGCAGGGCGAGGTCGAAGTGGACGGCCTGCTCAACCTGGACGAGTTCGCCGAGCAGACCTCGATCCGGCTGCCGGAAGGCCCGTACGAGACCGTGGCCGGCTACGTCCTCGCCGCCCTCGGCGAACTGCCGTCGGCGGGCGACGCGGTCGTGATCCCCGGTTACACGATCACGGTCACCGAGATGGATGGCCGCCGCATCGCCCGCCTCCGCGTCACCCCGGTCCCGGAGCCCGTCCCGCCCCCCGCACCCGGGGGAGAGACAGCCTCGGCGTGACCGGGGACGTGGTCTTCGAGTAGGGCCAGGCCAGCCTGCCCGCCCGGGCGATCCGGGCAACTAGACTGTGCGCCTACAACGGGGAAACACCCTGGTGGAAGGGGTAGGTGTGTCGGGACCTGGTGGGTTTGACACCGTTCTGGTCGTTGACTTCGGGGCGCAGTATGCCCAGCTCATCGCCCGCCGGGTACGTGAGTGCCACGTGTACTCGCAGATCGTGCCGTCCACGATGCCGGTCGCCGAGATGCTGGCCAAGCAGCCGAAGGCGATCATCTTGTCGGGCGGGCCCTCGTCGGTCTACGCGGACGGCGCCCCGGCCGCGCCGGCCGGCCTGTTCGAGGCGGGCGTCCCGGTCTTCGGGATCTGCTACGGGCACCAGGTCCTGGTCCGCGAACTCGGCGGGACGGTCGAGCGGACCGGCGCGGCCGAGTACGGCGGCACCCCGCTGCGGGTCCTGGGCGGGCCGGGCCAGGGTACGGGCGGCAGGCTGCTGGCCGGCCTCGGCCCCGAGATCAGCGTCTGGATGTCGCACGGCGACACCTCGACCGCCGCGCCGCCCGGGTTCACCGTGACCGCGCAGACGGCCGCGACGCCGGCCGCCGCGGTGGAGGACCCGGAACGCGGCCTGTACGGGGTGCAGTTCCATCCCGAGGTGATGCACACCGAGCACGGCGCCAAGATCCTCCGGAGGTTCCTCGAGGCGGCCGGGTGCCGGCCGACGTGGACGATGCTGAACATCGTCGAGGAGCAGACCGATCAGATCAGGGAGCAGGTCGGCGGCGGCCGGGCGATCTGCGGACTGAGCGGCGGGGTCGACTCCGCGGTCGCGGCCGCTCTGGTACAGCGCGCCATCGGCGACAGGCTCACCTGCGTGTTCGTCGACCACGGGCTGCTGCGCAAGGGCGAGGCCGAGCAGGTCGAGCAGGACTTCGTCGCCGCGACCGGGGTCAACCTGCACGTCGTGAACGCGTCCGCCGAGTTCCTGGCCGCCCTGGCAGGGGTCACCGACCCGGAGCGCAAGCGCAAGATCATCGGGCGCGAGTTCATCCGCGCGTTCGAGCGCGCCGCGCGGGAGATCACCGCCGAGGCCGGCGCGCACGGCGAGGCGACGGAGTTCCTCGTCCAGGGCACGCTCTACCCCGACGTCGTCGAGTCAGGCGGCGGCACCGGCACCGCGAACATCAAGTCGCACCACAACGTGGGCGGCCTGCCCGACGACCTCAAGTTCCGCCTGGTCGAACCGCTGCGCTGGCTGTTCAAGGACGAGGTGCGCAAGGCCGGCGAGGAGCTCGGGCTGCCGCCGGAGATCGTGTGGCGGCAGCCGTTCCCCGGCCCCGGCCTCGGCATCAGGATCATCGGCGAGGTCACCGCGGAGCGGCTCGCGATCCTGCGCGAGGCGGACGCGATCGCGCGGGCCGAGCTGACCGCCGCCGGGCTCGACCAGGCCGTCTGGCAGTGCCCCGTGGTGCTGCTCGCCGACGTGCGCTCGGTGGGCGTCCAGGGCGACGGGCGCACCTATGGCCACCCGGTGGTGATCAGGCCGGTGACCAGCGAGGACGCGATGACCGCGGACTGGTCGCGGCTGCCCTATGACCTGCTCGCGCGGATTTCCACCCGGATCACCAACGAGGTCCGCGAGGTCAACCGGGTGGTGCTCGACGTTACGAGCAAGCCGCCGGGCACCATCGAATGGGAGTAGGGCGAACGGAGTAAGGCCGGCGCGGGCCGACGAGGTGGTCGTGAACCGTGCGGGCGAGCAGTTCGCGTGCGCCCGTGTTGACGGCGCCAATGACGGCGGCTAGGGTTCGGCATTAGCACTCACTCATGTAGAGTGCTAATGCGACGAGGCAGGTCTGGCACCCGCGACGGCAGGCCAACCCTGGTCGCCCGCAAAAGCAACTCACCCATCAGACATTTTCCGAAGGGGGAGGTCAGATCGTGTCGACCGCCACCAAGGTTGTTCTCAAGCCGCTCGAGGACCGTATCGTGGTCCAGCCGCTGGAGGCCGAGCAGGTTACCGCGTCCGGGCTCGTGATCCCGGACACCGCGAAGGAGAAGCCCCAGGAGGGCAAGGTTCTCGCGGTCGGTCCGGGCCGTTTCGACGACAAGGGCGCGCGCGTTCCCGTCGACGTCCAGGTCGGCGACGTGGTGCTGTACAGCAAGTACGGCGGCACCGAAGTGAAGTACTCGGGCGAGGAGTACCTGGTGCTCTCCGCCCGTGACGTGCTCGCGGTTATCGAGAAGTAGCTCTCAGCCGTGCGGGCCTCCGGACGCCGTCCAAACGCGGCCGGGGGCCCCTCGCTGCCCGCACATCCAACCACTAGGTTGAGGTAAGTCAATGCCCAAGATCCTGGAGTTCGACGAGGACGCACGCCGCCACCTTGAGCGTGGCGTGGACAAGCTCGCCAACACCGTGAAGGTGACGCTCGGCCCGCGCGGCCGCAACGTCGTCATCGACAAGAAGTGGGGCGCTCCTACGATCACCAACGACGGCGTGACCGTCGCCAAGGAGATCGAGCTGGAGAACCCGTACGAGAACCTCGGCGCCCAGCTCGCCAAGGAAGTCGCCACCAAGACCAACGACATCGCCGGCGACGGCACCACCACCGCGACCGTGCTAGCCCAGGCGATGGTCCACCTCGGTCTGCGCTCGGTGGCCGCGGGCGCCAACCCGATGGACCTCAAGCGCGGCATCGACTTCGCCGCCGCCGCGGTCTCCGAGGCGCTGCTCAAGTCCGCCCGCGAGGTCACCGAGCAGCGGGAGATCGCGCACGTCGCGACGATCTCCGCGCAGGACGCCAAGATCGGCGAGCTGATCGCCGAGGCGTTCGACAAGGTCGGCAAGGACGGTGTCGTCACCGTCGAGGAGTCGCCGACGATGGGCCTTGAGCTGGAGTTCACCGAGGGGCTCCAGTTCGACAAGGGCTACATCTCGCAGTACTTCGTCACCGACCAGGAGCGCCTTGAGGCCGTGCTCGAGGACGCCTACGTTCTCGTGAACCAGTCCAAGATCTCCTCGATGGCGGACTTCCTGCCGCTGCTGGAGAAGGTCGCGCAGACCAAGAAGCCACTGCTGGTGATCGCCGAGGACGTCGAGGGCGAGGCCCTGGCGACCGTCGTCGTCAACAAGATCCGCGGCCTGCTGAACATCGCCGCGGTGAAGGCCCCGGGCTTCGGCGACCGCCGCAAGGCCATGCTGGCCGACATCGCGACGCTGACCGGCGCGACGCTCGTCACCGAGGACCTCGGCATCAAGCTGGAGTCGGTCGGCCTCGACGAGCTCGGCACCGCCCGCCGCATCGTGGTCACCAAGGACAACACCACGATCGTCGACGGCGCCGGCGACTCGGTCGCGATCCAGGAGCGGATCAACCAGATCAAGACCGAGATCGAGGCCACCGACTCCGACTGGGACCGCGAGAAGCTGCAGGAGCGGCTGGCCAAGCTGTCCGGCGGCGTCTGCGTGCTCCGCGCGGGCGCGGCCACCGAGGTCGAGCTCAAGGAGAAGAAGCACCGCCTTGAGGACGCCATCTCCGCGACGCGCGCCGCGATCGAGGAGGGCATCATCCCCGGCGGCGGCTCCGCGCTCGTGCACGTCGCGGCCGCCCTCGACGACCTCGGCAAGACCGGCGACGTAGCGACCGGCGTGACCGTGGTCAAGAAGGCGCTGTCGGAGCCGGCCCGCTGGATCGCGCTGAACGCGGGCCAGGAGGGCTCGGTCGTGGTCGCCAAGACCGCCGCCCTGCCCAACGGGCACGGCTACAACGCGGCCACCGGCGAGTACGGCGACCTGATGTCCCAGGGCGTCATCGACCCGGTCAAGGTCACCCGCTCCGCGGTGCAGAACGCCGCCTCCATCGCCGGCATGCTCCTGACGACCGAGACCCTGATCGTCGAGAAGCCTGAGGAAGAGAAGGCGTCCGACGAGGGGCACTCGCACGGCCACAGCCACTAGGTCCCCCTAGTTCGGCGGCATTACCCGCGAACGCGGGGCGCACGGTTCGTCCGGGCGCCCCGCGTTCGGCGTTCCGGCCGCTAGCCACCGGGGCGGTCCCGCCGGGTCGCGGCGCTGTAGCTTAGGTCTTCGGGTATCTCGACGTGGAGGTGGACTGCGTGGGCGAACTGGTGCGGGTTGAGGTGGCGGGGCCGGTCGCGACGATCCGGCTGGACCGGCCGAAGATGAACGCGCTCAACGCGCAGGTCAGGACGGAGATCGCCGCGGCCGCCGCACAGGTGAGCGGGGACGGTGACATCCGGGCCGTGATCCTCTATGGCGGGGAGCGGGTATTCGCCGCCGGGGCCGACATCAAGGAGATGGCCTCGCTCGGGGCGCCCGCGATGTCGCAGTACACGGCCAAGCTGCAGGCCGCGTTGAACGACGTCGCGGCGATTCCCAAGCCGGTGGTCGCGGCGGTCACCGGGTATGCCCTGGGCGGCGGGCTTGAACTGGCGCTGTGCGCGGATTTCCGGGTGCTCGGCGAGTCCGCCAAGGTCGGCCAGCCGGAGATCCTGCTCGGCGTGATCCCCGGGGCCGGCGGTACCCAGCGGCTGCCGCGGTTGATCGGCCCGGCGAAGGCGAAGGACCTGATCTTCACCGGCAGGCACGTCGGCGCGCAGGAGGCGCTGGCTATCGGGCTCGCGGACCAGGTGGTGCCGGACGCCGAGGTCTACCAGGCGGCGCACGACCTGGTCGCCCGGTACGCCGCGGGCCCGGCGCTCGCGCTGCGCGCCGCCAAGCAGGCGATTGACAACGGACTCGACGTCGACCTGGCCACCGGGCTGCAGATCGAGCGGCTGCACTTCGCCGGCCTGTTCGCCACCGAGGACCAGAAGTCCGGCATGGAGAGCTTCATCGCCAGCGGCCCGGGAAAGGCAACCTTCCAGGGCCGGTGACAGGCCCACAGCAACCACAGACCTTTAACCCCAGCCACAGCGCTAGGGCGTCCGATCTTTGGACGCCCTGCGACAGCAACCACAGACCTTTAACCCCAGCCACAGCGCGGGGGGCGGCGCGCCTTTTGCGCCGTCCTCCCGCAGGGGGGCAATGGGGGGACGGAGTCCCCCCATGATTTGGGGGGTCCCCGGGGGGATCATTCCCCCGGGGGGTAATAGTGCGATACTGCACTCGTGACTGAGCCTCCCGCCGACGACGCGCTTTCGCTTGAGATGATCACGGCCGCGCTGCGGCTCGACAGCACCGACGCCGCGATCTACGCGAGCGTCCTGACCAAGTCGCTGGGCGAGGCGCTGCCGCCCGGCTACGTGACCGTGGAGCGCGAGCGGAGCATGTCCGACCGGATGCGGGGTCGGCCCGGCGAAGTCTCCAAGGTAGCGGTGAAGCTCGGTGACCAGGTGATGACCCTCTCCGTGAAAAACGGCCAGCCGTCCGCCGAGATCTGCCGGGAGGTCCGCGGCGTCGTGCTGTCCCGGCAGGCCGTTCCGCTCGGGCAGTGGGCCGCCGCGCTGGCAAGCGCCCTGAAAAGCCACGCGGAATCCAACGCGCAGGCGGCGGAAGCCCTGCGCCGGCTGGTAATCGGTTCGTAAGCTTTTACCGTAAGAGCAGGCCGGCCCCGCACTATTGCGGGGTCTTGTGACCAACGCTTTATCGGAACAGGGGGATCGGGTCGTACCCTGAAAGGACGATGCCAGCACAGGATCCGCTCCCGCGCAAGGTCGGCCCGTATCGCGTGATCAGGAAGATCGGCGAGGGCGGTATGGGCGTTGTCTACCTTGCCGAGGACCAGCGCGGGAACGAGCAGGTCGCGGTCAAGGTACTCGGGGCGGCCGTGGCCGGGGACCCGAGCGCCAGGCAGCGCCTCGCGCGCGAGGTCGAGACCATGCGGCGGGTCAGGAACCGCTACGTGGCCGAGATCATCTCCGCCGACACGGACGGCCCGTCCCCGTACATCGTGACCAGGTTCGTCGACGGCCAGACGCTTGAGGACGCGGTGCGCCGGGAGGGGCCGCTCCAGGGGATGGCGCTCGACGCCCTCGCCGAGGGGCTCGCCGAGGCGCTGGCCGCCATCCACGCGGCCGGGGTGGTCCACCGCGACCTCAAGCCGGGCAACGTCATGCTGGAGAACGGCCAGCCGGTGCTGATCGACTTCGGCATCGCGCACGTCCAGGACTCCACCCGCCTGACGAAGACCGGCCTCGTGATGGGCACCCCGGGGTACCTCGCGCCCGAGGTCATCGAGGGCGCGCCCTCCACCGGGAAGTCCGACGTGCACTCCTGGGGCGCCACCGTGGCTTATGCCGCCACCGGCCGCCAGCCGTTCGGCTCGGGCAACTACCAGACGATCTTCTTCCGCGTGATCGAGGGCCAGGCGGAGCTTGACGGGATCCCGCGGCGGATACTGCCCTTCGTCACCGCCGCGCTGAGCACCAACCCGGACCAGCGGCCGAGCGCACGGTGGCTGGCGGGCCATCTCGGCCTGCCCGGCAGCGCGCAACTGCTGCTGCCCGAGATGGCCGTGACCCGTCTCGACGCGCCGCCGACCGGCTACGAGTTCGAGGCGACCCGGCTGGACGCCCCGCCCGCCCCGGCGAACTACGCGTCGCCGCGGAGGATGCCCCCGCCGCCGTTTCCGCCGCAGCGGGCCAGGGGCGCCTACCCTTCCCCCGCGGAAGCCGCCGCCGACGTCGCCGACCTGCTGCCGCCGGTCGTTCCCGCCGCCGCGCCGCCCCGGTCGCGGGCACAGGCCGTCCCCGCCGCGGCGACGGCGGGCCCCGCCCGGCCGGACTGGCATCCGCGCGGGCTCGGGCTGCTCAGCTTGTCGGCCGGGGTCGCCGCGGTCGCGATCAGCGTGCTGTTCCCGGTCGCCGGGACGGTGCTCTCGCTGGCCGTAATCACCCTGCTGCGGGCGGTCGACCGGGCGCAGTCGGCCCTCGCCGAGCGACGGGACCTGCATCACGGCGCCCGCCCCGGCGACATCGTGCTGGTGGTCCTCGCGGCCCCCTGGACGGTCGTCACCTCGGCGCTGACGACGGTCTTCCTCGTCCCGGTGGCGCTGGTCCCCGCGCTGGCCGCTGCGGGGGCGTCGGTCATCTTCGCCAGGAGCGGGACGCTGCCCGAGGCGGGCAGCTGGGCCGCGGGCGCCGCCGTCGCCTGCTACTGCTTCGGCCCGGGTTCCGCGAAGCCGAAGCGGCAGTTGCGCCGGATCAGCGCGTCGGTCATCGGCTCTCCGATGACGCTGACCGTCGCGTTCGTCTCCTGCTGGGCGCTCGCCCTGGCGATCGTTTCCTCCGCGCTGTCCCAGCCGCCGCTCATCTGGCCGGCGACGGCCTCAACGATCCCGCACCTGATGCCCGGCCTGCCGTCCCTCGGCGGGTCGCTGCACTCCCTCCAGAAGTGGCTGCTGCGCAACACCGTGGGCATGCTGCACCTGCCCTGAGCCGTGCTCGGCGAGCGGCCGGACGAGCCCGAGCGTGATCACCTCGTTGGCGAGCCGGGTCCGCCGGTTGGCGCCCTCGGGTATCCGGAACTTCGCGTAGAGCCGCAGCAGGTGCTGCTTGACCGCCGCTTCGGTCACGACCAGGTCGCCCGCGATCTCCTTCGCGGTGGCGGGCGTGACGAAAGCGTCGTCGGAAAGCGCGGGACGGCATAGCGAGATGAGCACGTCAAGCTCGCGCCTGGTTAGCTCCGGCGTCGCCGAACGGCGGAGTTCCGCGTCGGCGGCGAGCGCTTCGACCGGCAGCCCCTCGACCCGGCAGCGGGCGGTGCCGAAGGTGAGGACGTCACCGTCCTCAAGCACGCGGCGGGCGACCGGCCGCCCGTTCACCCGGGTGCCGTTCCGTGATAATCCGAGATCGGCCACGTAATAGTAGGGGCCGCGGCGCACGATTTCCGCGTGCAGCCGGGAAACGCTCGGGTCGTCTAGCCGGACATTCACCCCGAGGCCCCGTCCGACCGTAGTGACCTCGTTGCGCAGCGGGATTACTTCCCCGGAGTCCTCTATGCGAATGTAAGGCGTTTCCACGCCGACCCTCCCGTCTGGCTAAGACGTGACGCTTATCTCACCTTATCGTTAGTCTCGCCCCCTTCGTCCAAGCGGCGAAAGGTTCCCAGCGGAAGGCGTAAGGTATTCAGTACCGGTTAAGTCCCGCCTCGGGGGGTGCCCGGACTGCGCACGTCAGCCCTCGGACGTCGCCGGTAAACTGCTAGCGAGCAGCCAAAAGGCCGATCGCCCTAATCAGGCTGGCCGCGGGAGACGATCATGACACCCGACACGCAGGCGCGGGCTGGCCACCGTCGGCCACCGGTTCATCAGGTGACCGGCGGAACAGCGGTCCCTGCCGAGGGACTTACCGCCGCGGCCACGCGCGCCGGCCCGTGGGACGCGGTCCCGCACCCGGCGCCTCCGTCCGCCGCCCCCGCACCGCGGGGGCCCGCCGTCCGCGAAGAGCACCCGCCGCGCCCTTCGCGGGTGAGCGTGCGCGCGGCGCGGCGTGCCCGGGAAGAAGCGAGCATCGTCAAGGTCATCCCGCTACTGGCGGTCATGGTGGTGACCGCGGCCGGCGTCTACATCGCCTGGCTGAAGGGCTCGGCGGGCGGGGGCGAGGGAGGCGTCGTCGGTGGTGCCGGGCTGCTCGTCGCGGCGCTCGCCAGGCTGCTGCTCCCGACCCAGCTCGTCGGCCTGCTCGCCACCCGCAAGCGGGCGCTTGACGTGATCACGCTGGCCGCCTTCGGCGCCTGCCTGCTCGTCGCGGGCCTGGTGCTGCCGCGCTAGGACTTCCGCTTTCCCTTCGGCGGGTGCGGCAGGTATCTTGATGTCGAGAAGAGTTCTCCAGAGCAGGAGCTGGCAACACGATGGCCGCGATCATCTACACGCACACCGACGAGGCGCCGCTGCTTGCGACGTACTCTTTCCTCCCCATCGTCTCCGCGTACGCCCGCAAGGCGGGCGTGGAGATCGAGACCCGCGACATCTCGCTGGCGGGACGGATCCTGGCCCAGTTCGGCCTGGCGGACGACGCGCTCACCGAGCTCGGTGAGCTGACCGGGCACCCCGAGGCCAACATCGTCAAGCTGCCGAACATCTCCGCCTCGGTCCCGCAGCTCAAGGCAGCGATCAGGGAGTTGCAGGGCAAGGGGTACGCCCTGCCGGACTACCCGGACGTGCCGGCGACTCCGGAGGAGACCGAGATACGGGCGAAGTACGGCAAGGCCATCGGCTCCGTGGTCAACCCGGTGCTGCGCCAGGGCAACTCCGACCGGCGCGCCCCGCTCTCGGTGAAGGCCTACGCGCGCAAGCACCCGCACGTCAACAAGCCGTTCCCTCCGGACTCGAAGACCTCCGTGGCCACGATGGGCGATCACGACTTCCGGGCCAACGAGAAGTCGGTCACGCTGGCCGCCGACGATACCCTCACGATCGTCTTCGAGACCGCCGGCGGCGAGCGCAAGGTGCTCAAGTCGCTCCCGGTGCTGGCCGGCGAGGTCGTCGACGCCACGGTGCTGCAGGCCGCCCCGCTCCGCGGCTTCCTGCGGAACGCGCTGGCCAGGGCCAAGGCGCAGGACGTCCTCTTCTCGGTGCACCTCAAGGCGACGATGATGAAGGTCTCCGACCCGATCATCTTCGGCCACGTGGTGAAGGCGTACTTCGCGGACGTCTTCGACAAGTATGGCGACGACCTCGCGGCCGCCGGCCTGTCGGCCAACGACGGCCTCGGCGCGCTGCTGGCCGGGCTCTCGTCGGTGCCTAACGGCGCGGAGATCAAGGCGGCCTTCCAGGCAGCGCTCGCGTCGGGCCCGCGGCTCTCCTACGTCAACTCCGGCAAGGGGATCACCAACCTGCACGTGCCGAGCGACGTGATCATCGACGCGTCCATTCCTGCGCTGATCCGCAACGGCGGCAGGCTGTGGGGGGCCGGCGGCGCCGAGGACGACACGCTCGCGGTCATCCCCGACTCCTCCTACGCGGGGGTCTACGCGACCGTCCTCGAGGACGTGAAGAAGAACGGCCCGCTCGACCCTCGGGCGATTGGCACCGTACCGAACGTCGGCCTGATGGCGCAGGCCGCGGAGGAGTACGGGTCGCACAACAAGACCTTCGAGATCCCCGCCAACGGCACCGTTAGCATCGTCAACCAGGCGGGAGACGTGCTGCTCGCCCACGACGTCGAGGCCGGCGACATCTGGCGCGCCTGCCAGACCAAGGACATCCCGGTCCGTGACTGGGTCAAGCTCGCCGTCACCCGGGCCCGCGCCGCGCGGATCCCGGCGGTCTTCTGGCTCGACGAGTCCCGCGCCCACGACGCCGAGCTCATCAAGAAGGTCAGCGCCTACCTGCCCGAGTACGACACGGACGGCCTGGACATCCGGGTTCTCTCGCCCGAGCTGGCCACGGCGTACTCGCTGGAGCGGATGCGGCGGGGGCTCGACACGATCTCCGTGACCGGCAACGTACTGCGCGACTACAACACCGACCTGTTCCCGATCCTCGAGGTCGGCACGTCGGCGAAGATGCTCTCCGTCGTGCCGCTGATCGCGGGCGGCGGCCTGTTCGAGACCGGGGCCGGCGGCTCCGCGCCCAAGCACGTGCAGCAGCTCGTGGCGGAGAACTACCTGCGCTGGGACTCCCTCGGTGAGTTCTTCGCGCTGGTGCCCGCGTTCGAGCAGTACGCCGGCTTCGCCGGCGTGCCGGCGGCGCAGGTGCTCGCCGACACGCTCGACCGGGCGACCGGCACGTTCCTCGACCAGGACCGCAGCCCGGGCCGCAGGCTCGGCACGATCGACAACCGGGGCGCGCACTTCTACCTGGCGCTGTACTGGGCCCAGGAGCTGGCCAGGCAGACCGACGACGCCGAGCTGGCCACGGCGTTCAAGGGGCTGGCCGAGACGCTGGCCGAGAATGAGCCCGCGATCGTCGGGGAGCTCCTCGCGGTCCAAGGCAAGCCCGCGGACGTCGGCGGCTACTACCTGCCCGACGCCGAGAAGGCCGCCGCCGTGATGCGCCCGTCGAAGACGTTCAACGACGCGCTCGCCAGTCTTTAACCGCGCAGCGGAAAGCCCCCGCGTTCGCGGGGGCTTTCCGCTGCGCGTTCTAGATCAGCCCGAGTTCCCTGACCGCGTCGCGCTCGCCGGCCAGTTCGGCGACCGAGGCGTCGATCTTGCCCCGGGAGAAGTCGTTGACCGGAACGCCCTGGATGATCTCCCACTCGCCGTTCACCGAGCGGACGGGGAAAGAGCTGATCAGGCCTTCGGCCACGCCGTAGGAACCGTCGGAGACGACGCCCGCGGACGTCCAGTCGGTGCCGTTGACCCAGTCGTGCACGTGGTCGATGGCGGCGGAGGCGGCGGAGGCGGCCGAAGACGCGCCCCGGGCCTCGATGATCGCCGCGCCCCGCTTGGCGACCGTGGGGATGAACGTCCCGGTCAGCCACTCCTCGTCCACCTGCTCGGCGGCGCTGCGGCCGTTGACCAGCGTGTTGTAGAGGTCGGGGTACTGGGTGGCGGAGTGGTTGCCCCAGATGGTCATGTGCTCGATCCGTGAGACCGGGACCTCCAGCTTGGCGCCGAGCTGGGAGAGCGCACGGTTGTGGTCAAGGCGGGTCATCGCGGTGAACCGGCTCGCGGGCACGTCGGGCGCGCTGTGCTGCGCGATCAGCGCGTTGGTGTTGGCCGGGTTGCCGACCACGAGCACCTTGATGTCGCTGGCCGCGTGCTCGTTGATGGCCTTGCCCTGCGGGCCGAAGATCCCGCCGTTGGCCTGCAGCAGGTCACCGCGCTCCATGCCCGCGGTCCGCGGCCGCGCGCCGACCAGCAGGGCGACGTTGGCACCGTCAAAGGCGGTCTTGAGGTCATCGGTGATGTCGATTCCGGCCAGCAGCGGAAAGGCGCCGTCGTTCAGTTCCATCGCCGTGCCCTCGGCCGCCTTGAGCGCCGGGGTGATCTCCAGGAGCCGCAGCCGGACCGGCACGTCTGGCCCGAGAAGCTGCCCGGAAGCGATGCGGAACAACAAGGCATAGCCGATCTGCCCGGCCGCGCCGGTGACAGTCACGTTCACGGGTGTACTCATGACAGGCAGGTTACAACGTGGCCGTCCGGTGGGCATACGTACGTTCCCTCACGTGATCCCGGTCACCCATCCTTAACGTGGAAACTCCGCACTAGCTGGGAACTTTGAACGCGTGGCGCGTTCTTTATGTCCACGTAGTGCGGAGTTTCCACATTGTCCGAGCCACCGCCGGTGACGGATTCCGGCGAAATGCGCTAATCGCGGGTGCTGAGCGCGCTAGCGGAGGTCGCCCGTCGACATGCCGGCCGGGGCGTCCGGGTAAGCCACCAGGCCCAGGTCCGCGCGGCTGGCCAGCAGCGGGTGCGACGGCAGGACCCGGACGGTGTAGCCGAACGGCCCGGGCTGTCCCAGTTCGACCGCCCCGGAGAACCGGGTGTGCGGCGCCTGGGCCGAGTCGTCGGCGGTGAGCGTCACCTGCGACGGCTCGACGAGCTCGTCGTTGTCGCCCAGCCGCCCGTACACCACCTCGACGCAGACGTCGTCGGCGGACAGGTCGCCGAGCACGGCGGTGACCCGGACGTCGAGCACGGCGCCGAGGGACGGCTCGGCGCCGTCGGCCTCGACGTGCTCGATCCGCACCCCGGACCATGCCTGGCGCACGCGCGCCTTCCAGGCGGCCAGTTCGCGGGCGGTCCCGCTGCCGTCCGCGGCCAGCGCCCGCGACGCCTGCGCCGCCGGCGCGTACAGCTTCGTCACGTAGTCGCCGACCATGCGGTCAGCCTGGACGAGCGGGCCAAGGCTGCGCAGCCCGTGCCTGAGCATCTCCACCCAGCCCTGCGGCACGCCGTCGGCGCCCGCGTCGTAGAACAGCGGCGCGACGGACTTGGCGATCAGCTCGTACAGCGCGGACGCCTCGAGCTCGTCCCGGCGCGCCGGGTCCTCGACGCCGTCGGCGGTGGGGATCTCCCAGCCGTTGCCGCCGTCGTACCACTCGTCCCACCAGCCGTCCCGCACCGACAGGTTCAGGCCGCCGTTGAGCGCCACCTTCATGCCCGACGTGCCGCAGGCCTCGAGCGGGCGCAGCGGGTTGTTGAGCCAGACGTCGCAGCCCTGGACGAGGTACCTGGCCATCGCCATGTCGTAGTCGGGGAGGAAGACGATCCGGCGCCGCACGGCCTCGGAGTCGGTGAACCGGACCATCTGCTGGATGAGCCGCTTGCCGCCCTCGTCCGCCGGGTGCGCCTTGCCGGCGATCACGATCTGGACCGGCCGCTCGGGGTCGAGCAGCAGCCCGGCGAGCCGCTGCGGGTCGTTCAGCATGAGCGTGAGCCGCTTGTAGGACGGCACCCGGCGGGCGAACCCGATCGTCAGCACGTTCTCGTCGAGCACGTCGTCGATCCAGGTCAGCTCGGCACCGGAAGCACCGCGCTGCCGCCACGACTCGCGCAGCCGCCGCCTGGTCTCGGCGACGAGCCTGGCGCGCAGCCGGCGGCGGATCTCCCACATCCGCTCGGCGCCGGCCGCCGCGGCCGCCGCGGAGTCGCCGAGCGCCATGATCTCGCTCGCGACCCAGGTGGGCGCGTGCACGCCGTTGGTGATCGAGCCGATCGGCACCTCGGCGGTGTCGAAGCCGGGCCACAGTCCCGCGAACATCTCCCGGCTGACCTGTCCGTGCAGCAGCGAGACGCCGTTGACCCGCTGTGCCAGGCGCATGCCCATGACGGCCATGTTGAACACGTGGTGGTCGCCGCCCGGGTAGGTCTCCGCGCCGAGCGCGAGCACCCGGTCGACCGGCAGCCCGGCGCCCGCGGCGTCGGCGGTGAAGTACCGCTCGATCAGCTCGCGCGGGAACCGGTCGATGCCCGCGGGCACCGGCGTGTGCGTGGTGAAGACCGTGCCGGCCCGGGACAGTTCGAGGGCCTCGTCGAACGAGAGGCCAGCCGCCACGTACTCCCTGATCCGCTCGAGGCCGAGGAAGCCCGCGTGCCCCTCGTTGGTGTGGAATACCTCGGGCTCCGGGTGGCCGGTGATCGCGCAGAAGGCCCGCACCGCGCGGACGCCGCCGATGCCGAGCAGCAGTTCCTGGCGCAGCCGGTGCTCGCTGCCGCCGCCGTAGAGGCGGTCGGTGACCTCGTGCTGCGCGGGCTCGTTCTCCTCCACGTAGGAGTCGAGCATCAGCAGCGGGACCCGGCCCACCTGGGCCAGCCAGACCTGCGCGGTGAGCAGCTTGCCGTCCGGGAACGGCACGCTGATCTTCACCGGCTCGCCGTCCTCCCCGGGGGGTACGGGGGGTCGCCCCCCCGGGAGGGGATCATCGTGCGCGCCCGATACGATGGCGCCTTCCGCCATCGGGCGCGCACGATGGCGGAGCAGGGTCAGCGGCAGGCCGTTGGGGTCGTCGGCCGGGTAGCGCTCCGCCTGCCAGCCGTCGGCCGACAGCGACTGGGTGAAGTACCCGTGCCGGTAGAGCAGGCCCACGCCGATGATCGGGACGCCGAGGTCGCTCGCCGACTTGAGGTGGTCGCCCGCCAGGATGCCGAGGCCGCCGGAGTACTGCGGGAGCACGGCGGTGATGCCGTACTCCGGTGAGAAGTAGGCGACCGCCTTCGGCAGTGACTCCGCGTCGCCGGCCGCGGCAGTCTGGTACCAGCGGGGTTCGTCGGTGTACCCGCGCAGGTCCGCCACGGCGGCGTCCAGCCGCCGCAGGAAGTCCTCGTTGGCGGCCAGTGCGCCGAGCTGAGCCGGGCGCATCGAGCTGAGCATCGCGACCGGGTCTCCGCCGGAAGCGGCCCATCCCGCCGGGTCGATCGACTGCAGCAGCTCAACCGTTGGCGGGTGCCAGGACCAGCGAAGGTTCAGCATCAGGTCATGCAGCGGCGCGAGCGGCTGGGGAAGCGTCACGCGTACTGTGAATCGTCGGATCGCTCTCACGGGCAGTCATCATACGGGCCGACCATTACACCTGGGTGAAGACGGCCCATCCGGGTCACCGACTTCCCGCGCCACAGGATTGCGGAACCGCACCCCGGGGTAGATGGACGGCCCCCGGCTGGGTACGGTAACCGCGTGATCGGACGCATCCCCATCCTCGATGTCCAGCCTGTGGTGGAGTGCGGGCGGCGGCATGCCAAGGCCGTGGCCGGCGAGACCTTTCAGGTAAGCGCGACTGTCATCAGGGAGGGTCACGGCGCGCTCGGCGCCGCCGTCGTGCTGCGAGATCCGCAAGGCAAGGCCGGCCCGCTGATCAGGATGCGGGAACTCGCTCCGGGAACGGACCGCTACGGGGCGGACGTGACCGTGACCAGCGAGGGCACCTGGTACTTCCACGTCGAGTCGTGGTCTGACCCGATCACGGCCTGGGACCACGACGCGGGCATCAAGATCCCGCGCGGCCAGGACGTGGAACTGATGCTGGCCGAGGGCGCGCTGCTCTTCGAGCGGGCGGCGCGGGCGATCAAGCAGCCACCGGGTGCGGCCCGCCCCGCGGCGGCCCGCGCCGACCTCAACGCGCTCGCGCGCAGGCTCCGCGACCGGAGCCTGCCCCCCTGGGACCGGCTGGCGGCGGCGCGGACGCCGCGGATCGCGGCGATCCTCGGGGAGTACCCGCTGCGGGACCTGGTGACCAGGTCCGGCCGGATGCCGGTGCTCGTCGAGCGACTGCGCGCCCTCTACGGGGCCTGGTACGAATTCTTCCCGCGTTCCGAAGGCGTTCAGTTCGACCCGATGGGCCACCGGGAGCCGATCTCGGGGACGCTGCGCACCGCCGCGCGCCGCCTTGAGGCGATCGCGGAGATGGGCTTCGATGTCGTCTACCTGCCGCCCGTGCACCCGATCGGCACGACCTTCCGCAAGGGGCGGAACAACACCCTTGAGGCGCGCCCCGGCGATCCGGGCTCGCCCTGGGCGATCGGCGGCGCGGAGGGCGGGCACGACGCCCTGCACCCGGACCTCGGCACGTTCGACGACTTCGACGCGTTCGTCGCGCGCGGCCGGGAACTCGGCCTGGAGATAGCGATCGACCTGGCGCTGAACGCCTCGCCTGACCACCCCTGGGTGAAGGAGCACCCGGAGTGGTTCACCACGCGAGCCGACGGGTCGATCGCGTACGCGGAGAACCCGCCGAAGAAATACCAGGACATCTACAACTTCAACTTCGACAACGACTTCGAGGGACTCTACGCGGAGGTCGAGCGGATCGTCCGGCTCTGGATGAGCCACGGCGTGCGCATCTTCCGGGTCGACAACCCGCACACCAAGCCGCTGAAGTTCTGGGAGCGGCTGCTCGCCGCCATCCGGGTGACCGACCCGGACGTGCTGTTCCTCGCCGAGGCGTTCACCCGGCCGGCGATGATGGCCTCCCTCGCCAAGGTCGGCTTCCACCAGTCCTACACATACTTCACCTGGCGCACCACCAAGGTCGAACTGACCGAGTACCTCACGGAGCTGTCCGGCCCGGCGTCCGCCTACATGCGGCCCAACTTCTTCGCGAACACGCCGGACATCCTGCACGAGTACCTGCAGCACGGCGGTCCCGCGGCGTTCAAGATTCGCGCCGTCCTCGCATCAATGCTCAGCCCGAGCTGGGGTATCTACTCTGGCTATGAGCTATTCGAGAGCACGCCCCTGCGGCCGGGCAGCGAAGAGTACCTGGATTCGGAAAAGTACCAGTACCGGCCGCGTGACTGGGACACCGCGGTCCGCGACGGGCTGGGCATAAGCGGATACATCGGTGACCTTAACCGGATCCGGCGGTCACATGTAGCGTTGCACTGGCTGCGTAATCTACGCTTTCACCATGTGGATCAGCCAGAACTGATCTGCTTCTCCAAGCGCCTCTACGGGACCCCTGTGATCTCGGAGCGAACCTCTGGGCAGGCAGCGCAGAGAGCGGGGGAACAGGGCGGGGACGCCGCAGACACCGTCCTAGTTGTTGTGAATCTTGACCCGCACCAGGCCAGGGAGGCGACGGTGTGGCTTGATATGCCCGAGCTGGGCATGGACTGGCACGACGGGTTCACCGTTACGGATGAGCTCAACGGCGAGATCTTCAGCTGGGGCCAAGCTAACTACGTGCGCCTCGACCCTGCCGTGCGACCAGCACACATCTTCACCGTTACGCGCGCCTAGGGCGGATGCCGTCTGCTCCTGGGTGCGTGGCGCGGTCGCGCACATCCAGGAGAGTCACGCCGTGTCAGAGCACGAGCCGACTATCAGTCTGCCAGCAGCACCGGAATCGGTGGCGTCGCCGTTCGCCGGGCCCCCGGGTGAGCGGGTACCCGACTTCACCCTCGACCGCCCCAGGGACCCCGGCTGGTACAAGCGGGCGGTCTTCTACGAGGTCCTCGTCCGGGGCTTCCAGGACGCCAACGGGGACGGGACCGGTGACATCAAGGGGATCACCTCACGGTTGGACTACCTGCAGTGGCTCGGCATCGACTGCATCTGGCTGCTGCCGATCTACTCCTCGCCGCTGCGCGACGGCGGCTACGACATCGCGGACTACCTGGAGATCCTCCCCGAGTACGGCAACATCGCCGACTTCGTGGAGTTGATCACCGAATCGCACAAGCGCGGCATCCGGATCATCGCCGACCTGGTGATGAACCACACCAGCGACGCGCACCCGTGGTTCCAGGCGAGCCGCAGCGACCCCGAGGGCCCCTTCGGCGACTTCTACGTCTGGTCCGACACCCCGGACAAGTACGCGGACGCCCGGATCATCTTCATCGACACCGAGACGTCGAACTGGACGTTCGACCCGGTGCGCGGCCAGTACTTCTGGCACCGGTTCTTCTCCCACCAGCCGGACCTGAACTTCGACAACCCGAAGGTCCAGGACGCGATGATCGAGGTGCTGAAGTTCTGGCTCGACCTC
>DAHWEX010000557.1 GCA_027326205.1 Actinomycetota bacterium | reverse complement strand
GCGTGCCGGTCCGCGACTGGCGGGTGCTGCCGCTGGCGCTCACCGACATCGCGCCGGTCGCCGCCGAACTGCTGGCGGCACCGGACGCGGCGCCTGCGGCCATCTGCGGCCCGGCCTTCGCCCGGTTCACGTTCGGCCTGGAGGCCCCGGCCGACCTGTTCCTCGCCACCGGCTTCCCCGGCGCGGGCGGTCCCGGCGCGGGCGGACCCGGCGCGGGCGGACTCGGCGAGGGCGGTCCCGGCGCGGGCGGTCTCGGCAAGGGCATCGCCTGGCTCAACGGGTTCTGCCTCGGCCGCTACTGGTCGCGCGGGCCGCAGCGGACCCTGTACGTGCCGGAGCCGGTGACCAGGCGGGGCGAGAACGAGCTGATCATCCTCGAACTGGGGGCGGCGCCCGGCGGCACGGCGGAGTTCGTGGCCGGGCCCGGCCTCGGGCACACCGAGTTCTGAGCGCGCCCTGCGCCTGGCGAAGCCGCGAAGCTCGCATCGGCGCGGGACGGGCCCCGGGGTTATGCTTTTCTGGATGATGCCTGGCCGGAAGCGATGAGCGAAGAAGCACCGCGAGGGGCCGGCCGGCGCATCCTGCTCGACCTGACACCGCTGCGGCGATCGCGCGACTACCGCGCGCTGCTCGCCGGGCTCGGGGTGTCGGTCCTCGGCAACCAGCTCACCACCGTGGCCGTGCCGTTCCAGGTGTACGCGATCACCCGGTCGTCCCTGGTCGTCGGGCTGGTGTCGCTGACCCAGCTGTTCCCGCTGATTATCGGGTCCCTGCTCGGCGGGTCGCTCGTCGACGCGGTCGACCGGCGCAGGCTGCTGATCGTCGTCGAGGCGATCGGGGCGGTCTCCAGCGCGGGACTCGCCCTGAACGCCGACGTCGGGCCGGCGCTCTGGCCGCTGTTCGCCTTTCCCGCGCTGACCGCGGCGCTGTCCGGGATCGACAGCTCGGCCAGGAACGCCATGATGCCCGGGCTCGTCGGCATGGAACTGCTGCCCGCGTCGAACGCGATCTTCCAGTCGACGTTCCAGCTGGGGACGATCGTCGGCCCCGCCGTGGCCGGGCTTTTGCTCGCCGGGGCCGGGGTGCACCTTATCTACTGGATCGACGCGTGCAGTTACCTGGCCGCGCTGTCGGCGGTGTTCCTGATCGCGCCGCAGCCCCCGGCCGCGGGGGTCGCCGCCACCCGGCCCGGCTGGCGGTCGACGCTTGAGGGGCTGCGGTTCGTCCGCCGGTCGCAGCCCGCGCTCGGCGCGTACGTGATCGACGTGAACGCCATGGTGTTCGGCATGCCGCGGGCGCTGTTCCCCGCGCTGGCGGCGACCGCCTTCGGCGGCGGGGCGGCCACCGTGGGGTTCCTCTACGCGGCCCCGGGCGCGGGGGCGCTGCTCGGGGCGCTGACCAGCGGCTGGGTCGGGCATGTGCGGCGGCAGGGGCTCGCGGTGGTCTGCGCGGTGCTCGTCTGGGGAGTGTCCGTCACGCTGTTCGGCGTCGCCCGCTGGCTGCCGCTGGCCCTGGTGCTGCTCGCGGTCGCCGGGTGGGCCGACGTGCTGTCGGCGGTCTTCCGTAACACCATCGTCCAGTTCGCCGGGCCCGACGGGATGCGCGGGCGGCTGATGGGCGTGCAGATGGCCGTGGTGGCCGGCGGCCCCCGGCTCGGGGACCTGGAGTCGGGGGCCGTGGCCACCGCCTTCGGCGACACCGCGTCGGTGGTCTCCGGCGGGCTCGCCTGCGTCGCCGGGGCGCTGGTCATCGCCTGGGCGCTGCCGGGGTTCACCCGGCTGCGGTCGGCGCTGCACGCGCGGGCAGAGGCGAGCGCCGATGGAGTCGCCGGGGCGGCCGCGCAGGCTGAGTGAGCGGCCGGCCGGCTACCGCGAAGGGCGGACCCGGGGCTGGAACCACGGACCCGTTCGGAGTGATCTTCCCGGTTCTGACCTTGACCTGGCCCCGCGGGGCCTTAGGCGGGCTCGCCGGCCGCGGAGCGGTCGGCCGCGGGCTCGGGGGCCGGCCGGTACGTCAGCATCTTCGCGACGAGCGCGCCCGCGGCGACGCCGGCGGCGAGCGTGCCGAGGGCGGCCACCCTGCCGGGGAGCCCGGGACCGAGCTTGTACCTGCCGGGGCCGGCGACGGCCAGCGTCATGGCCAGGGTCGCGTAGGCGAGGGGCAACTCGATGCCGTTGCGCGCGGCCATCAGGCCGCCGCCCCGGTTGTGCGCGACGGCGACGGTCATCGCGCCCATCACCGCCAGCGGCCCGGCCGGGTCGGCGACCCCGGTGATCGTCAGGACGCCGCCGACGATCTCCGTGGCGGCGGCGGCCATGGCCATTTCGCGGCCGGGGGCGAGGCCGTTCTTCTCGAAGACGCCGCCGATCGCGTCGAGGCCCGGGCCGTGGAACTTGCCGAAGAGCTTCTGGCTCGCGTGGATGCCCATGTAGCTGCCGAGGAGCAGCCTGGCACCGAGCAGGGCGGCGTCGCGCATGGTGTCCTCCGTGTCTGTGGCCGGTCCGTACCTTTATACCTAGCGGATGCGGTGCGCCCCGCGCCAGGCCCCGGGTCACCGGCGGACCACGGGGTCCGGATCCGCGACGAGCGCGTCGGCGTCGGCGGTGATCGCTTCCGTGGCCGGGCGGTTTCCACTGGACGGGTACACCGACTTCGCAGGCAGGCAGGACCAGCTGACGCGGATCGCCGGAGAGTTGGCGGTCCGGCGCGGAGCGGGCAGCGGCACCCGGGGCGCCCTGTGCTCCGGGTGCCCCGCCGGGCGGATAGCGGGCGGTCGGTGTGCCGCTATCCGGCCCGGCGGGGTTCCTTGGGAGTCCCATCCCTGCATGGGGCTCCCGTCCTGCGGAGGAGTCGCCGAACACGCACCGCAGGCTTGATCCGCGTGAGCCTAACCCGAGAAAGTGACTCACGCGGAACCGGGCCCGCGCGGCCCTTGGGCGGGGGGTCGGCCGCGCGGGAGTCTTCTGTTGTTGATTTCTGCTAGCTCATGCCGACGCGGCCCCTGGGTGAGGCCGCGCCGACGTTCACGTAGGGGGATACCGTCGAACGGGCCGGAGGCGTTACATGCCTTACGCGGGCAACCGCCGAACGGACCTCCCCAGCGCGGTGGCGGCTCACGCCCCGCCCGGCCGCTGCCCCTGACGGCAGCCGGGCACGCTCAGGGGCCGTGGTCATTTTCGGACGTCATGCTTTCATCCCGGCTTTCCACCCCGTAGCGGAAAAGGGTGACGCCAAGTGGCGGCGGCGCGGGGCGAGCCGCAAGCGCCCGCGCCACCGCCACGTTCTTGGGGGATGAGGCAAAGATAGTGCCCGGCTGGGTTGCAGCGGGCTAACGCAACCATTGTGACGTAGCTAGCCTCATTTGACAGGGGCATCGATCGCATAGACATCCGTGGCTAGTTCCCGGGCGCCGCTGCCGCGCCAGTCGGAGACTCGCACGAGCGTTTCCAGGTACGCGAGGGCGAACGGGCCGAACCGATCGCGAAGTGCCGTGGCCGCCCTTGTCCACGACCGGGCGCTGGCCGGGGAGAACTGCTCCAGGTCAACGGTGAGCGCGGTCGGCGGACGGCCCAGCATCGGCGGGAGATCGCTTGTCTTCCCTTGTCTGAGCCCGAGTATCTCGGAAGTGGTTTCGGCGTCTCCCGGCCCGGTAGCGAGAGCGCGATCGTCGCCGACTCGCATGCGAAGTTTGCCGTGATGGGCGAGGACCAGGAAGCGGACCAGGTCCGGTTCCGGCAAGCCCGCGATCAGGTCGCGCAAGGGGCCGTCGATAAGCAGCATGGACGCGAGCTCGTGGCGGAAAGACACCTCGCCCGCGAAAAGCAGTGCCCCGTCGACGCCCGACTTGGCCCACGGGCGCCCCGCCGCGATCGTCTCCGCTTCCTGCTCGGGCGCCAGGGCGCACAGGGCGTCCTGCCAGATGGGATGGGCCTTGCCGAGGTCGTGCAGGTAGGCGGCGGTCACCGCCGCGTGCCGTGCCGCCCCGGGGACGGCGGGCGCCAGGGCGGCCAGCAGCGCGGCGCACTGGTCGCGCACCTGGCGGCTGTGCTCGTCGAGGGACTGCCACCGCCGGGGCGGTGCCTCGTCGACGACGACGCCCAGCGCGGCGGCCTCGGCGGCGGCGCGTTCGGCCAGTTCCCCGCGGGTGAGCAGTTCGGGGCAGCCGGGGACCGGAAGCCACGAGGACGGGTCGTAGCCGGCCTCGGGGTCGTAGCCGCCGCGGGCGGCGGGCACGAGCAGCAACTCGAAGGGCTGGGGGCGCCAGCCCGGGTTGTCCGTCACCCGGCGCCACCGCCCCGTCTCGCGGTCGAGCCGCAGGACCGGCCGGGTCGCGGCGAGCGCGAGGGCGTCGGCGGCGGGAACGCGGCAGCGGTACTCCGGAGCGGGGTAGCGGACCTCCGGGTCGGGGGCGCCGTCCGGGCCGTCGTCCGGGGCGCCGTCCGGGCCTGGGGCCCAGGTCACCCAGGCCATGTCCACATCCGTGTCGCCGGGGGCCGACAGCAGGTAGCGGGCGACGTCAACCTCGGGGGCCGAGGTGTCGAACAACGCCAGGAACTCGGCGCGCGAGATAACCGGCGCCTGGTCCGGCCCGGAGAAGACCTCACGGGACGCCAGGTCCTCGCCGGTGACCGCCACGGCGTCGAGCAGGGAAAGCTCGGCGCACGCCGCGTCGACCGCGAGCCGCTCGGCGGCCGGCGGAGCCGCTGGCGGCAGCCACCAGATCTCCGCGTCCGCGGCCGTGCCGTCGCGGTTGCAGCGGCCCGCGAGCCGCACCGTCGACGGCCACGGGGCGGCCTCGGTCACCAGGACGGCGGCCGACAGGTCGAGGCCGGCCGCGACCGCGGTCGTCGACACCACGATCCGGCCGGAAGGCGACGCGGCGATCTCCGCCAGGCGCGCCGTCCGCTCGACGCCACGCAGTTGCGAATGCAGCAGGGTGCGCGCGACGGCCGCGTCGCCCAGTTCCCGGTACACCGATTGCGCGGCGGGAACGGTACCGAGCACCACGAGGGTCGTCGTGCCCGGCCGGTGCAGGCCGCGCACGGCTGACGCGAGCGCCGCGTAGTCACCGGGCGCGACCGGCGCCCGCCGGATGGTGCGCGCCGCGCCGAGCCGGACCGCGAGCGGGCCGGACCGCTCCCGCGGAGCGGTCGTCCCGCCGCCGCCGGGCAGCGAAGAGCGCGCCGGCGAGGTCAGCGGCAGCGAAGACATGAGAGTCAGCCCGAACGGTTCGGCGGTTCCCCACTCGCCGGCCCAGCCAGCAAGCTGGCGCAACGTCGTGGCCGCCGCCCGGCAGAGGCGGGCCTCGTCAACGATCCACTGCGCGCCGTTGGTGACCAGCCCGAAGTCGATCGGGTACATGGCAGGCCCGATGGCGTACCCGCGCAGCAGCGCCTTGCTGACCAGCGTCTCGGCCGTGCCCACCACGATCGCGGGCCGGTGCATGTCCTCCCGCCAGTCCCCCGTGCTGGCGCCCCGGTCGCCCAGCGCCACGTGCAGCGCGACCTCGCCGGCCAGCCCGAGGTTCTCCAGCCAGGTCCGCACCAGCCCCGGCACCTCGTCGAGCACGGCCCGCCGCGGCAGCACGTACACCAGCCTGCGCGGCGTCCCCGTCCGGTCCGGGCCGTGCAGCCGGCGCCACAGCCAGGCCAGGATCACCCCGGTCTTGCCGGCCCCCGGCGGCGCCCAGAACGCGGCGGGCAGCCCGTCCCGGGCGAGGCGCTCCTGAAAGCCGTACGGCCGGCAGCCCGTCGCCTGCGCGAAGAACGACCCGAAGTCTGGCATCTCGCTCCTTCCACCCGGGCCGCTCCACCGCGACAGGTCTCTTAGCTCACATCAGCACGATTCCGGCACCCGATCAACGTGCCGGCGGCAAGACTCGCGGCAACGAAGTTTGAACCATTCCGGGTGGTGAATCGTCTAGATAGTGAGGGCGAGGAATGCCCGCGTTCCCGGACGGGCCCCGGGCGGCGGGCGGCGGCCGAAGGGCGGCATCGGGATGGACGGACTCAGCATCGACCAGGACGCCTACCGGATGACGGTGACCATGCCAGAGAACCTGGTTGGCATGGCCGCCGACGACGACTGGGCGGCTTGGCAGGGGGTCACCTGGGCCACGGTGGACGGCAGGAGCACGGTTGTGCTCGTCTCGATTACCGTCACCGCGTACCAGCCGGGGAAGAACACGAACGACGACCTGGCCAGGCGCCTGCGGGAACGGCATCCGGAGGGCAGCGCGCGCATTGAGCAGTTCACCACGCAGGGCGGCAACCCCGCGGTCGTCGTTCGCCGGGTTGCCCGCCAGCGGCTCAACGGGCGGGACGTGACGACCGGGCAGGCGCAGGCGCTTGTCGCCTACCCGGGGGCCGGGGCGCTCGGGATCGTCAGCGGCATCGCCCTGGATCCCGACGGCCTGGACCGGGCCGCCGACCTGGTGACCGGGATCGCCTCGGGGATGACCGTCACCGCCGCGTCAGCGGCGGCCTGAGCCGGACCGCCGGGCGAGCATCACGCCGACGACGCAGGCCAGGGTCAGGATCAGCGCGGCCGCGAGCACCCGCGCCGCGTTCAGCCGGGTGCCGGGCCGCGGCGGCCGCGGCGGTTGCCGGGCCGCCGCCGGGGCCGGATGCCGCTTCGCCGTGCGCCTGCGCACCTCGGCCTGGGTGAGCAGGCCGCGATGCTGGAGCACGCGGTCCTCGGCGTCCTTGGCGAGGAGCCGTGCGCTCGTGAACGCCTCGAGCATTCCCTGCGCTTCCGCCACGTCGATGCCGTCTTCCGGGTGCGACATGCACGCGACGAGCCGCCTCCTCGCGGCCTCGGCGACCATCCGCGCCTGCCGTACTTCCGGGTCGCGCGCGATGGCGTCCCCCAGATCACTGACCAAAGCGCTCTCGGCTGTGAGCACTGGAATCACCCGCCCTTCGACAGAAGGCTACCATATTAACAGCAATTTCCAGTAAGTTCCATGAATATATCTGTGCCTTTCGGCACCCACTATGCACTCGCGTCCAGGGAAGCCGCCCCGCGCGCGGGCGGGGTGGCGTGCTACGCGCCGGAGACCCGGAAACGCGACACGTGGGCCATGAAGGACTGGTGCGCCTCCCAGCCGTCCGGGAACTTCACCGGCACGCCGAGGTGCACCGGCTCGGCCGACGGGTGCGCGTCGAGCAGTTCGGGGATGCCCGCGCGGGCGACCACGACGCAGGCGTGCCGGTGCCGGGACGCCAGGACGCACAGCCGCCCCGCCTCCAGGTGGAACGCCGTCGCGTCGCGCCGCCCGGACAGCGGGTGCAGCACGATCACCACGTCGAACTCGCGCCCCTGCAGCCGGTTGGCGGTATCGGCGACGACCCGGGTCACGTCGCGCTCGGGGGACGCGGCGAGCACGGGATAGCTGGCGGCGCGCTCGCGCAGCGCCCGCCGCACGGCCGCCGCCTGGTCGCGGTGGGCCACCCCGATCGCGACCCGGTCCGCGGTGACCGGATGCCGGCCGCGCTCGGAGACCGTGACCGCGCCGCGCAGCAGCAGCCGGGCGGCGAGCTCCGCGCAGGCGCCGACCGCCTCGCCGTCGGTGCGCACCGTCTGCCGGTGCGGCAGTTCGTACAGCGCCCAGCCCGTGTCCGCGGCCTGCTGCAGGGCCAGGTCGAAGGAGCTCGTCCCGAACGGCCGGGTGTTCCACTCCATCGCCCGGTCGCCGTGCTCGGTCGCGGCGGCGAAACCGCTGAACGGGTAGAACGCGGCGGAGACGACGGGCGCGGCGGTGGCCGGCAGCCGCCAGGACACCGGCAGCGTGTGCACGGGGATGTCCGGGTTGTTGACCAGCAGCACCGCGACCGCGCTGGACATCGGATCCCAGTTCAGCCCCAGCCAGCGCTCCGTCTCCACCGTGGAGAAGGGGTCGAGCTGACCCGGGTCGCCCACGAACAGCGCCTTGTCGAACAGGTGGGCGATCCGCAGCAGCGCGTCCGAGCGCATCTGGTACGCCTCGTCCACGATCGCCCACGGCCGGCGTGCGCCCGTGTTGTCAAGGACCGTGTCCGCGAGCGTGGCCCACTTGGCAGCCGTGGCGATCACCAGGGGGAACCCGCTGAGATCGGCGGCCGAGGAGCTCGCGGTGACGTTCGGGTGCCGGGCGACGCGCTCCGCCGGGATGTAGCCCTGGGCGGACAGCCGGCCGATGCGGAGCACGCCGTGCTCGGCGGCCAGCCGGTCGATCAGGTCGTCGACCTGCTCGTTGGTCTGGCCGACGACCATCACCAGCTCGCCCCGCTCGGCCAGGCTGGCGGCGGCCGCGACGACCAGGGTGGACTTGCCCGCGCCGGGCGGCGAGTCGACGACTACCCCGCGCTCGGCCTTGGCCAGGTCGCCGAGGATCGCTTCGGTGACCGCGCGGGCGCTGGCGGCGGCGTCCTGGACACTCATGACCAGTCCTCCCGCGCGTCCTCGTCCGCGGGCACGTACTCCGGCGGCGGGCCGCCGTGCGTCCACGGGGTGTCTTGCAGGTCCGGGAACTTCGGCTGCGGCTGGAAGTCGTCGCGGAGCGACGTGTACGTGACGCGCTCTCCCTCGGCGGGCACGCTGCCGGGCCGCGGGGTGGTCCGTGACTGGCCCATGCCGCCCTTGAGCTCGAGGGTGACCCAGGTCCTGGTGTCGCCGCCGGGCGCGCTCCCCGGCGGCAGGACCTCCCTGACCTTCGCCTGCGTGCCGGACCGCCGCGGATCCGGCGACTTGAGCACCGTCCCGACCTCGGCGAGCACCTCGTCGCAGGTCGCCACGGTGATCAGGGGCCGGAGCACTGCCCGCTTGCCGCTTTCCGTGTCAATGCGGAACGGGTCGGCGGCCACGACCTCGCCCGCGAACGCCTCGCCGGTCATCCGGTACTCGGCCATGACGAGCGGGTCGTCGTAGGCACGCTCGACCGCGAGGCGCTGCTGCTCTCGTTCGAGCCGGGCGAGCCGCCGCGCCGCCGCGACCGCGCTGTCCCGGCGGGCCTGCGGGGCGCCGCCGTCGCGGATCCAGGCGGCCTGGCCAGTGAACGACCAGCGGTCCGAGTGCCAGCGCTGCTCGACGTGGGCGGCCGCGGGCAGGGCGCG
>DAHWEX010000552.1 GCA_027326205.1 Actinomycetota bacterium | reverse complement strand
TGGCATCATGACACCTAACGCCGTATATTCTGGATTTACCTAGATATAAAGCCTTATCAGCCTTTTGGTTCGGGTATGTCCCGTCGCGCCTGTGAGCAGTGATGATAGCGCGCCGCCCCTCACCGGTCGCGACGTCCGGTGACCCGTCATCACTCCAGGTAGCCAGCGTTCCGCCGGATGATTCGCGAAATTCAAGTGACCGGCAAGGATGGCCGGCGGGGCTGGCCGGCCATTCACCGCACGGAACTCCGTCAATTTTGACCGCCCAATGGCGAAAACTTCATTACCGATCGGCCGGCATTTAATTTTCGCGGCCAGCGGGCTGCGGGCCGGCGCCGCCGAGGACCCCGGCGATTCACACCCTGTGGTCCAGGACCGCTTCGATCACTTCGGCGAGCGCGGCGAGGAACTGGTCGGCGTGCTCGCGGGCGAAGGGGAGCGGCGGCCGGATTTTGAGGACGTCGCCGTGCGGGCCGGTGGCGCTGATCAGGATCCGGCGTTCGCGCATCCGGTTGACGACCGCGGCGGCGTGCGCGGGAGACGGGGTGCCGGGGGTGCCGGGGGCGATGACGTCGACGCCGAGGTAGAGCCCGGCGCCGCGGACGTCGCCGAGCACGGGGGAGGCGGCGGCCAGGCGGGTGACGGCGTCCTTGAGGTAGGTGCCGGTTGCCTGGGCGTTGCCGGGGAGGTCCTCGGCCTCGAGCACGTCGAGGACGGCGGTGGCGGCGGCGACGCAGACGGGGTTGCCGCCGAAGGTGTTGAAGTAGCGGGACTGGCGGCCGAACGCCTCGATGAGGTCGGGGCGGGCGACGAGTCCGGCGATGGGCAGGCCGTTGCCCATGGGCTTGCCCATGGTGACGATGTCGGGGGCGATGCCGTGGCGCTGGTAGCCCCACAGGTGGGTCCCGGTCCGGCCGAAGCCGGCCTGGACCTCGTCGGCGATGTAGAGGCCGCCGGCGGCGTGGACGGCCTCGGCGACCGGGGCGAGGAAGCCGGGAGGGTCGGGCAGGACGCCGTCGGAGGAGAAGAGGGAGTCGGCGAGGAAGGCGGCGAGGCGCAGGCCGTGGCGTTCCAGGTCGCCGATGGCCCAGGCGACGGCGGCGGTGAAGTTGACGCCGGGGGCGGGGGCGGGGACGACGCGGACGTGGGTGCCGAGCGGGACGCCGCGGCCGAGGCTGGGGGAAAGCTCGGCGAGGGCGGCGGTGACGCCGTGGTAGGCGTTGGCGGTGACGATGACGCCGGTGGCGCCGGTGCAGTGCCTGGCGATGCGGAGGGCGAGGTCGTTGGCCTCGCTTCCGGTGCAGGTGAACATGGCCTGGCCGGGGGTGCCTGCGGTGAGGGAGCCGACGGTGTGGGTGGCGAGCAGCCGCTCGGCGTAGCTGACCAGCCCGTCGGTGAGGTACCTGGTGTGGGTGTTGAGGGTGGCGAGCTGGCGGGAGACGAGGTCGGTGACGTGCGGGTGGGAGTGGCCGACGGACGGGACGTTGTTGTAGGCGTCGAGGTAGGCGTTGCCGTCGGGGTCGTAGAGGTAGACGCCGGAGCCCCGGGTGAAGGAGACGGGCTGGTCGTAGAAGAGGCGGTAGGCGCCGCCGAGGGCCCGGTCGCGGCGGGCGATAAGCTCCCTGGTGGCGGCCGGGAGGCCGGCGGCCCCGGTGCCGTCGTAGCCGTTGACCATGACGGGGGCTGGCTCTGTCACTGTTTCACCTCGCAAGCCGCGCGCAGGGCGCCGGCGATCTGGTCGGGCGCGGCCCGGCGCAGGGCCGCGAAGTGCTCGATGGCCTGCGGCGTCCGTCGCAGGAGGTACCCGGCCGGGGGAGATCCGGGAAACGGCTGCCACGCCTTCATCGTACGGCGCGACCGATAGCCGTCTGTCAATGCAGGCTGCCGCGGCACGGCAGAGCACGAGAGGAGCGCCACACCACGGCCGTGATTCGCGGCGCTGACGGCGGGTAGCGCAGGGGGGTGCCGCAGACATCTCGCCAGAAACCGATCGAAGTTCCGGTCCCCGGTGCCCGCCAGGGCAGCCGGCCGGTCATCGCCGTCGCCAACCGCCTGCCCGTGCAGCGGGGTGACGACGGCTGGGAACTGTCACCCGGTGGCCTGGTCACCGCGCTGCGGCCGGTGATGGAGACGCACCCCGGCGCCTGGGTCGGCTGGGACGGCGGCACCAAGGGCATGCCGGCGACGCTGCCGGGCTCCGACGTCCGCCTGCAGCCGATCGCGCTGTCCGCCGCCCAGTCCCGCGACTACTACCGCGGCTTCGCCAACGCCACCATGTGGCCGCTGCTGCACAACGCGATCGAGAAACCCCGGTTCGAGCGTGCCTGGTGGCGCGCGTACCAGGAGGTCAACGGCCTCTTCGCGGAGCGGGCCCTGGCGGCCCTCGCGGATTACCCGGACGCGGTCGCCTGGGTGCACGACTATCACCTGACGCTGGTCCCGCGGCTCATCAGGGCCCGGCGGCCCGGGCAGCCCATCGGGTTCTTCCTGCACGTGCCGTGGCCCTCACCGGACATCTACGCCCGGCTGCCCTGGCGGGAGCAGGTGCTGACGGGCCTGCTCGGCGCGGACGTCATCGCGTTCCACACCGACGACTACCGGTTCAACTTCCTGCGCTCGGTCGCGCGCCAGCTCGAGGACTCCGGCGTCGAGGTACGCGGCTCCTCGGTGCTGCTGCCAGACGGCCGGGAAGTCGTCACGGCCACGGCGCCCATCTCCATCGACGCCGCCGACCTCGCCGCGACCGCCCTGGACCCCGAGGTGAAGGCGGGCGTCAGGGCCCTTGAGGAGCAGTTCAGCGGCCGCACCCTGCTGCTCGGCGTGGACCGGCTGGACTACACGAAGGGGATCATAGAGCGGCTGCTCGCGGTGGAGATGCTGCTCGAGCGCAACCCCGCGCTGCGCACCAGCCTGGCGTTCCTGCAGATCGCCGTGCCGAGCCGGGACGAGGTGCGCGAGTACCGCCAACTGCGCGGCACCGTGGAGCAGCACGTCGGCCGGATCAACGGCCTGTTCACCGAGCCAGGCAACGACGTGCCGGTGCACTACCTCTACCGCGGGCTGTCGCCGCGGCAGCTCAGCGCCTACTACGCGTTCGCCGACGCGCTGCTCGTCACGCCGCTGATCGACGGCATGAACCTGGTCTGCAAGGAGTACGTCACCGTGCAGGCGGCCCACGGCGGCAGCGGCGCCCTCATCCTCAGCGAGTTCACCGGGGCCGCCGTCGAGCTCTCGCAGGCCGTGCTGTGCAACCCGTTCGACGTGGAGGGGCTGTCGTACCGGATCGAGCACGCGCTCAGCCTGGAGCCCGGCACCCGGCGCAAGAACCTGGCGGCCATGGCCGAACACGTCCGCGCCCACGACGTCCACCACTGGGTGTCCGGCCAGCTCAGCCTGATCGCCGCCCACGGCGCCGCGGCAGCGGACTGAACGGGGCGGGCCGAACCGGGCGGCCGCCCTATGCCCGGTCGCCGGGCTGACCCGGGTGGCGCCCGGCCGCGGGTCCCGGCCGTGTCAGCGCCGCCTTGTCCAGCAGGGCGCGGACATCCTCGTCGGTCGTCTGGGTGAAGTCGGCGTACCACTCGCCGACGGCGAGGAGGGATGCGGGCACGTGCGCGCAGATCACCTCGTCGGCGTCGTGGCGCAGGGACGCGACCGTGTCCTGGGGGCCGACCGGCGCCGCGACCACGACCCGCGCCGCACCGCGGAGCCTGGCCACCCGGCAGGCGGCACGGGCCGTCGCCCCGGTGGCGATCCCGTCGTCCACGATGACCGCCGTCCGGCCGTCCAGCGGCGCCGGCGGGCGGCCGCCGCGCAGCAGCCGCACCCGGCGGCTGAGCTCCGCCCGGGCGCGGGCCTCCACCGTGGCGACCTCGACCTCGGTCAGCCCGGTCCGCCAGATGGTGGAGTCGACCACCCGCGCGCCGCCTTCGCCGATCGCGCCGAAGGCGCATTCCGGCTCGAACGGCACGCCGAGCTTGCGCACCACGATCACGTCCAGCGGCGCCCCGAGCGAGGCGGCCACCTCGAAGGCGACCGGAACCCCGCCGCGCGGCAGGCCGAGCACCGTCACGTCCGCGCCGCGCAGGTGCTCCAGGTGCTGTGCTAGCTGGCGGCCGGCGTCGCCGCGGTCAGTGAACAGCAAGTCCGCCTCCTCGCCTACCGAGACCGGCGCCTACCGGGTAAGCCCCCATGCTCGCGCCCGGCGGCGGCCGCGCACAGGGCCGGTGGGGCCGCCCGCCCGGGACTCCCGTCCTGAATCCGCGGGCCCGGGCAGGCCGTGACGACCCCGTCCAGGCAGGGCCCGGCGCCGCCGTGCGCCGGGCTTACCGGGAGCGCCACCCGGCGTGGTAGCTCTCCTGCACGACCTTCGAGTACGGCGCGGGCGATACGACCGCGCGGACCGCGAACTGCTCGTGCGGCTGCACCGTGGTCTTCCTCGTCCCGCCGTCCGGCTCCCCCCAGATCACCCGGACCTCGGCGCCGGTGGGCACGTCCGGGTCGACGGTGGCGAGCGACAGCCCGCAGCGCTCGTTCGCCGAGTACCCGGTGAACATCGACAGCCCGACGACCTTGCCGGCGGCGTCCACCACGGAGTCGAAGTTGGACGAGCCGTAGTTCGCGTTCGGCAGGTCGAAGAACTGGTACCCCGGTGCCGGGCCGAGCGGCGCGGCCAGGATCTTGCCCAGGTCCTCGGCGTTCCACTCCAGGGTGACCTTGCGCCGCTGCGCGGCGGGGTCGAGCGCCGCGAGCGCGTCGCGCCCGATGAAGTCGTGGTCGAACTTCACGAACGACCCGTACCCGAGGTCCCACGGGTTGGTGTAGTAGTCCTCGATCTTGGCCGAGACGAACGACCCGGCGATCGCGTTGGTCGCCTCGTAGGAGTCCGCGCCGAGCCACTCACGGTAGGAGCGCAGTTCGGGCGCGGTGTAGATGGCCGGAAGCGGCGAGGGGATCCAGCCGGACTCCAGCGTGTTGCAGGAGTAGGCGCGCGCACCGCAGGGCTCGAGCCCGAACTCCCGCCCGGCCTCGAGGATCGCGTCGCGGATCCGGTCGTAGGACTCGTACGGGCCCCAGATCTCCAGGCCGGGCGCGCCCGCCATGCCGTGCCGCAGCGTGCGCACCTTCTCCCCGGCGATGTTCATCGAGCCCATCCGGAAGAACCGCACCTGCTCCATCGGCTCGCCGTTGAGCTTCTCGATGACCGGCCAGGCGTTCGGCCCCTGGATCTGGAACCGCCACAGCGTGCGGGTAACCGCCTTGCCGTACGGCCGCGACGGCGAGCGCGGGTCGAGCACCATGTCGACGTTGTAGCCCCGCGAGCCCCGGTAGAGCAGCCAGTTGGCGACCGGCGCGCGGCCGACGAACGTGAACTCTTCCTCCCCCTCACGGAACAGGATCCCGTCGCCGATCACCCCGCCCTCGGGGGAAACGGGCACGAACTGCTTCGCGGTGTCGACCGGGAATTTCGCGGTGGAGTTGATGCCGGTGTCGGTGATCAGCTTCAGCGCGTCGGGACCGGAGAGGAAGATGTTGTGCATGTGGTGCGACTGGTCGTAGAGAACCGCGGTCTCCCGCCACGCGATGACCTCACGCCGGTAGTTCGTGAACTCGGAAGGAACGACGGGGTAGATGTAGGCGCCGAGCGGGGAATTGCGCAGCAGTTCTACCGTGTTCCCCGTGCTGTCGAGCAGCTCTTGCAGGTTCTGCGGGCTCATTTGACACCTGTTCTGACGGATGCCGGATTCTCGTGCGGTCCACATGCTAGACCCGGGAACTGTGCGGCGTAATGCCCGCTATTGGCACTCTTGAACCGTGCTCTTGTGCTCAGAAGACAAAGACAAGGCTCATGCCGAACGGTCCGTTTCTTCGCCATTCAGGCAACGCGTGTGCCCGCCGCAGTCAGCCGCCTCCGTTCGGAATAGAGTTCATGGACGCCTCCGAACTGGACAGACGGCGGGGGAGCGCCACTACTGGGCCTGGGGGTATGTGGATGGGGACCTGGCTGACGCCGCGGCGCGCGGTGGCCGGCTATGCCAGCCTGGCCGTGGTCGTGGCGCTGATGCTCGCCTCGCTGACCGCGCCGGTCTTCCTGCTGGTTCAGGGCTATCAGCAGCGCGACCGCGCGGAAGCCCTGGCCGGTGTCGTCTGCGCGGTGCTGTACCTGCTCACGGTCTTCCTGCTGTGGGATGCCGCCGCCAGCAACCGGCGCGGCCTCGTCCGCGAGCGGACGCTGCGGGTGGCGAGCGCCGCGCTGGCCTCGGCGGGTTCGGTCGCGGAGGTCGCGGCCGCCGTGCGGGAGGCGGCGTCGGCACTGCTCCCCGGCGCTGCCGCCGAGCGCGCCGCGGTCCTCGCGATCAGGGAAGGCGGCTGCCTGCGCGCGGTGAGCCCGGCGGGGACGCCGCCGCAGGACCCGCCGGAGCCGGTCAGCGGCTGGCTGAGCCTCGCCGAGGGGCCCGCGCCGAAGTTCGTCTCCGCCGCGCAGATCACCGCCGCGCGCGCCGCCGCGCCGGACGCGCCGCCGCCCGGCATCCCGGCCAGCGCCCCGGCTGACGTCAGCGGCGACGGCGCGCTGCTCTGCCCGCTGACCCTGAGGGACCGCCCGGCCGGCGACCCGTTCCTCGGCGTGCTTGAGTTCTTCGGCGGCCGGCGGGTGCTGCGCGACCTCGCGGCGGTGCTCGAGATCCTGGCCGGCCAGGCGGCCCTGGCCGTCGAACGGCTTGAGCTGTCGGCCGAGGTGACCCGCCAGCGGGGCGAGGCGCTGTTCCGCACGCTGGTCCAGGACGCCTCCGACGTGATCCTCATCGTCGGCGACGACCGCCGGATCCGGTACGCCACCCCGTCGGCGGGTGATCTCTTCGGCGGCGTCGCCGTCGAGGGCGCCCGGCTGTCGGACCTCGTCGCCCCGGGCGCGCGCGACGACATCGACCGGGTGCTCACGATGATGCTCGCGATCAGCCCCGGCGCCGGCGACGCCGGCGTTCCGTTCGGCTACCTGCTCCGGATCGAACGGCTCGACGGCCGCGCGGCGGTGATCGAGGTCCGCTGGAGCGACCTGCGCCGCGACGCGACCGTGGGCGGCCTCGTGCTCACCCTGCGGGACGTGACGCAGCGGCACGAACTGGAGGAGGAACTGAAGCACCGGGCCTTCCACGACGCGCTCACCGGCCTGCCCAACCGGGCGCTGTTCGCCAAGGAGGCCGCGGCGGCGCTCGCGGCGGCGCACACCGCCGGCCGGACCGCGGGCGTGCTGTTCGTGGACCTGGACGACTTCAAGGTCGTCAACGACACGATGGGCCACGCCGTCGGCGACGAACTGCTGGTCGCGGCCGCGGCCCGGCTGGCGTCGGTGATCCGGGCGTCGGACACCGCGGCCCGGCTCGGGGGCGACGAGTTCGCGCTGCTGATCGACGACGCCCCCGACCCCGACGCGGTGGACGCGTTCGCCGAGCGGATCGTGGCGGCGTTCGGCGAGCCGTTCACGCTGCGGGACGCCAAGGCGCTCGCCGCGGCGACCGTCGGCGTGGCCACCTCGGCCGACAGCGGCGACGTGGGCGAACTGCTGCGGCACGCGGACCTCGCCCTGTACGCGGCGAAGGGAGCGGGCAAGCGCCGCTGGCGCCATTACCAGCCGGCGCTGACCAGCGGCATGCTGCGGCGGCGCGAGGTGCAGACCGCGCTCGAGGACGCGGTGCGTGCGCAGTCGTTCCTCCTGGCCTACCAGCCGGTCGTGTCCCTGCCGAGCGGCGAGATCACCGGGTTCGAGTCGCTGCTCCGCTGGCCGACCCAGCGCTGGGGGATGATGCTGCCCGGCGAGTTCATCCCGCTGGCGGAGGAGACGGGCCTGATCGTCCCGCTCGGCGGATGGGCGCTGCGCCAGGCCCTGTCCGACCTGGTCCGCTGGCGGTGCGGGCTCCCGGCGCCCGCGCCCGGGCCCGGCGAGCCGGGCGGGCCCTACGTCTCGGTCAACGTGTCCGCCCGCCAGTTCCGCGACCCCGGCTTCGTCGACAGCGTGCGGAAGGCCCTGCACGCCTGCGCGCTGCCCCCCGCGGCGCTGCTCCTGGAGCTGACCGAGTCCCTGCTGCTCGGCGAGACCGGCCGGATCCGCGCCGAGCTGACCGAGCTGAAGGACATCGGGGTCCGGCTCGCGATCGACGACTTCGGCACCGGGTACTCCTCGCTCAGCTACCTGCTCGAGCTGCCGATCGACGTGCTGAAGATCGACAAGACCTTCGTGACGGGGATCGGCTCGTCCTGGCGGCGGCATGCCCTCGTCGAGGGCATCGTCAGGCTCGCCGGCACCCTGGAGGTGGACGTGATCGCCGAGGGGATCGAGAGCGAGACGGAGCGGGAACTGCTCGCCGGGATGGGCTGCCAGTTCGGCCAGGGCTACCTGCTGTCGGTCCCGGTCGGCGCGGACGCCGCCGCGGCGATGCTCCACCTCGGCCGCGGCCTGGTCACCGAGCTGCCCAGGCAGCGGCGGCGCGCGACCGGGAACGGCCCCTACCTCACGGACCTGTAAGTCCGGCCCGGCGCGCCCTGGCAACGGGTGAGGCTTGGTAGCCTTTCGCCCATGCGGGCCAGCCGCCTTGAGGCGTTCAGCGACGGCGTGCTCGCCATCGTCATCACCGTCATGGTGCTTGAGCTGCGCGAGCCGGCCGGCCGCGACCTGAGCGCGCTGTGGCGCACGACCGGCCCCGGTCTGCTCAGCTACCTGCTGAGCTTCGTGTACGTCGGCATCTACTGGACCAACCACCACCACATGTTCCAGCTCACCGAGCGGGTGACGGGCGCGATCTTGTGGGCGAACCTGGCGTTGCTGTTCGTCCTGTCGCTGTTCCCGTTCACCACCCAGTGGACGGACGCGACCGGCTACGCGCGCACCCCGGTGGTCACCTACGGGGTGAACCTCCTCGCCGCCGGCGTCGCCTACCTTGTGCTCCAGACGGTGATCATCCGCTCCCAGGGCCCCGGCTCGGCGCTTCGCAAGGCGATCGGCAGCGACGTCAAGGGGAAGGCCTCGCCGGCCGGCTACGTCGCCGGGTGCGCCGCGGCCATCCTCGGCGGCGCGGGCACGGGCGCGGGCCGCCCTGGCATCTGGATCGCGGTCGCGTGCTACGTCGCGGTCGCCTGCATGTGGGTGATCCCGGACCGCCGCATCGAGACCGCCATCACGGCCCGGCCTGCCCCGGCCGCGGCGCAGGACGCCGGCCAGGACGCCGGCCAGGACGCCGGCGACGGGCAATGAGTCCGAGTAAGTCAGGTTATGTCGGGTAGCTGCGGGCCATGGCTAGAACAAGATCGGTGGCCGGGTACGCGGTACCAGGGATCGTTGTCTTCTTCTTCTGGCTGGTGGTCGTCCTGCTGGCCATCATCCTGCTCGCGTTCATCGTCCACTGGGCCGGTGGCGCATCACTTGACCTGCACCTCGGACACTTCGTGCTCAACGTCGGCTTCACGTAACAGCCCCGCACCGCACGCCGCCGACGTCGCCGTTGCCGGGAGCACCGCCGGTGCTGCCCGGCAACGGCGACTCGCGTCCGGGGTGACGGTGCTCGCCGTTGGTGACGGTGCTCGCCGTTACAGCGCGGCGATCCACTCGTCCGTGGTCGTGACGAGGGCCTGGCGGGGGAAGACCTTCTCGGTCAGCACGCGGTGCACCTCGGGGTCGGCGTCGGCGCACGCGTCCGCGAGCACGACGAGCCGGTAGTCCAGGTCCGCCGCCTGGCGCAGCGTGGACAGCACGACGCCGCTGGTGGCGATGCCCGCCAGGACGAGGGTGTCGGCCCGCGCGCCGCGCAGCAGCACGTCCAGGTCGGAGCCGGCGAACGCGCTGACCCGGCGCTTGACGATCACCGCTTCGCCGGCCTCGGGCGCGAGCGAGGCGTGGACCTGCGTGTAGGGGTGGTCCTGGGTCATCGCGTCGCCGGCCTGCGCGGCGAGCGCGGAGAAGGTCGCGTTGCTCTCCGCCGCCTCCGGGTAGCCGGGCCGGAAGCCCACGCGCACGAACATCACCGGGATGCCGGCCGCGCGGGCCGCCTTGGCGGCGCGGTCGGCCGCCGCGGTCACCGCCGGCGCGCCGAGTCGCTCGACGATGCCGTGCTGGAAGTCCATGAGCAGGAGAACGGGACGGGACATGCGGCATGCCTCCGGAGGAGAGGGGCGGATTGTTCAACCTCAACTTATCAGACGTGGCTGATCAATTTCCTGTCGGTCGCGTCGGTCGCGTCGGTCGCGTCGGTCGCGTCTGCTGCGTCTGCCGTGTCTGCCGTGTCGGCCGCGTCTGCCGCGCGTCCCTCCTGACCGCGGGCCCGGGCCGGTTCGCGGGCCCGGGCCGGGTCCGGGCGGGCCGCCTGCCCTGTTAATGTCTCGAACATGACGGACGGGCGCGAGGAGCTGACGTGGCAGGGCTTCGGCGAGGCGTCGCGCGAACTGGCGCGGGTCATCGCGGACGACGGGTTCCGCCCGGACCTCATCCTGGCGATCGCCCGCGGCGGGTTCTTCCTGGCGGCGGCCCTCGGGTACGCGCTGTCGGTGAAGAACCTGCACGTGATCAACGTGGAGTTCTACAACGGAGTCGGCACCACCCTGGACATGCCGGCCATGCTGCCGCCGGTGCCGCAGGCGGTCGACTTCTCGCGGAAGAAGGTGCTGATCGCCGATGACGTGGCCGACACCGGCAAGACCCTGGAACTGGTGCACACCTTCGTCCGCGACCACGTAGCCGAGTCACGCACCGCGGTCATCTACGAGAAGCCCGCGTCGCTCATCAAGTGCCACTACGTGTGGAAGCGGACCGGCCAGTGGATCAACTTCCCGTGGAGCAGCCAGGACCCGGTCGTGTCCGGCGGCGTCGCGGACGCTTGAGGTCAGCCGGCCAGCACGGACGGCGAGGTGGCGTCGTAGTCCGCCAGCCAGGTCGCGCCGCGCCCGTCGGCGTCGCGCTTGTTCAGCCGCCTGCGCACCGCGATCGCGGCGTCGCGCCGTAGCTGGGCCCAGCGGGACGGCAGGTGGTTGGACACCCCGCGCGCCCGGGCGGTCACTACCACCTGCGACGCACGCGGGCGCCTGATGCGCTCGTAGGCGGCCAGCGCCGCGACCGGGTCGCCCGGCGACGCGGCGAGGGCGTTCGCGAGCACCGCGCCGTCCTCCAGGGCCTGGCAGGCGCCCTGGCCCAGGTAGGGCAGCATGGGGTGGGCCGCGTCGCCGAGCAGGGAGACCCGGCCCTTCGTCCACCGGGGGATCGGGTCCCGGTCGTAGAGCGCCCACTTGTACCAGGTGTCGCCGGCCTCGAAGAGCCGCAGCAGCGACTCGTGCCACCCGGCGTACCGCTGCAGCACCTCCTCCCGCGGGCACTCGGTGACCCAGGACTCGTGCCGGTAGCTGTCGTCGTCGTAATGGCAGACGACGTTGATGAGCTTCTCGCCGCGCAGCGGGTAGAGCACGATCGTGCCGTGCGGCCCGAGCCACTGCCCGTTGTCGGCGGTCACGTCCGCCAGGGCGCTGGCGCGCACCCGGTCGGCGGGGATCACCGAGCGGTAGCAGATCTTCCCGGTGAACCGGGGCGCGTCCGGCCCGAACAGCGCGGTCCGCACCGCGGAGTGGATCCCGTCCGCCCCGATGATCACGTCGGCCTCGGCCGCGGTGCCGTCGGCGAACCGGGCGACCGCGCCCGACTCCCCGGACTCCACGCCGGTGCAGCGCTTGCCGAGCGACGTGACCTCCCCCGGCGAGTTCGAGCGCAACGCGGCGGCGAGCACGTCGAGCAGGTCGGCGCGGTGCACCGTGGCCGGCTCGATGCCCTGCAGTTCCACCTGGCGGGCGCGGCTGGTGCGCGAGATGACCCGGCCGCTGAGCCCGTCCCGGGTGACCGCGTAGTCGGTCTTGCCCGCGACCTGCCGGGTGGCCTGCTCGACGCCGATGAACTTCAGCACCCGCATCGCGTTGGCGTGCAGTGCCACCCCGGCGCCGATCTCCCGCAGCTCGCCGGCCGCCTCGTAGACGGAAACCTCGAGCCCGGCCCGCAGCAGCGCGTTGGCCGCCGTCAACCCGCCGATACCGCCGCCGATGATGGCAACTCGTGTCATGCGTCAATCTTCTACCGGCTCGGCGGGCCGCTCAATCGCGTCAGGCGACAGAATTGCGCCGCGGGTATTTTCGCGTAGCGGAATCAGCCTCGCGAACGGCCCCGCGCGCCGCGCTCGCCGCCTCCCTGGTACAGGCCGGTCAGCAGGGCGACGGCGGCGAACGTGGCGGGATGCGGGTCGTGCCGGCGCCAGCCGAGGTGGACGGCGATGGGCGGCGCGTCGCGCAGCGGCCGGAACACCACGCCGTCGCGCCGGTACTGTCCGGTCGTGCCCTCCGGCGTGACGCCGACGCCGCGCCCGGCCGCGATGAGCGCCAGCCAGTCGTCGATGTCGCGGGTGTCGAGCAATTCCGGCCGGCGGCCGGGCGGCCACAGTTCGGCGGTCGTCGTGCCGGTGCGCCGGTCGGTCACCACGGTGCGCCGCGCCACCTCGGCCAGCGAAACCGACCGCCGCCGCGCCAGCGGGTCGTCCGCCGCGACGGCGAGGTAGCGGCGCTCCCAGCCCACCACCGCCTCGTCGAACCGCGCGTCGGTCAACGGAGTGCGCAGCACCGCGATGTCGCACAGCCCCTCGGCGAGGCCGCCGCTCGGCGAGTTGACCCGGATCAGCCGCAGGTCCGTCTCCGGCTGGCCGGCGGCCCAGCGGCGCTGGAACTCCCTGGTGTGCCGGCCCATCGCCGCCCAGGCATGACCGACCCGCAGCGAGGTGTGCCCGGTGGTGGCCTCGCTGACCAGGTTCGCGGCGGCGGCGAGGATCTGCCTGGCCTGCGCGAGCACGCGCACTCCGGCCGCGGTCGGTGCCACCGTCCTGCTCGTGCGGTGCAGCAGCCGCACGCCGAGCACCTGTTCCAGCGCGAGCAGGTTCCGTGACACCGCGGCCTGGGAGACACCGAGCTCGATGCCCGCGTCGGTGAACGTCCCGGTGTCCGCGATCGCGACCAGGCAGCGCAGCTGACGCAGCTCCAGATTCATGCGTTTAGCGTATAGCTGGTGAGATCCATGCATTTTGCGTATGGATAGCCCTGGTCCAGCCTCTAGCCATGACCTCGTTGCTGCGCCTTGATCAGTCCTCCGGTCCGCGGTCCGCAGGCCCGGCGGCCGGGACCGCCGCGGCGCCGCGCACCGAGGCGGCCGGCCGCCTGGCCGGGATCGGGCTGATGACCGGCAGCGCCGCCGCCAGCCAGGTCGGCGCCGCGATCGCCGCGCTGGCCTTCCCCGTGCTCGGCCCGGCCGGCGTGGTCGCGGTGCGGCAGTGGGTGGCCGCCGCGTTGCTGCTGGTCGGCGTCCGCCCGAAGTACGCCTCGTTCACCCGCGCCCAGTGGCGCCCCGTGCTGGCGCTCGCGCTGATCTTCGCGACCATGAACCTGTCGCTGTACACGGCGGTGCAGCGGACCGGGCTGGGCCTGGCGGTGACGCTTGAGTTTCTCGGCCCGCTGGCGGTGGCGCTTGGCGCGTCGCGCCGCGCCCGCGACCTCGCCTGCGCGCTGCTCGCCGCCGTCGCCGTCGCCGTCCTCGCCCGGCCGCAGCCGTCCACCGACTACGTCGGGATCGCCTGCGCGCTGCTGGCGGCCGTGTGCTGGGCGGGCTACATTCTGGTGAACCGGGTGGTGGGCGCCAGGGTGCCGGGCGCGCAGGGCCCCGCGGCCGCGGCCGGCCTGTCGGCCCTGCTCTACGTCCCGGCCGGCGCCTGGATTCTCGCCACCCACCCGTTCGTCCCGCTCGCGCTCGGCCGCGCGGCGGTGGCCGGCCTGCTGTGCTCCGCCGTGCCGATGGTCGCCGACCTGCTCGCGCTGCGCCGGGTCCCGGCCCGGTTCTACGGCGTGTTCATGAGCGTGAACCCGGTCTTCGCCGCCCTGTGCGGCCTCGTCATCCTCCGCCAGTCCCTCGGCCTGGCCAGTTGGCTGGCCATCGCCGCCATCGTCGCCGCCAACGCGGCCACCGCCGCCGGCGCCGGCCGACGGGATGGCGCGGTGTGAACTGCGGTGACCGGGAAATCATTACGGTCATGCGCCAGCCGAACGAAACCCCGGTGCTGCCGGTGAAGCCCGGATTGTGCGGCGAGTGCCTGCACGCCTCGGTGAAGGGCACCCGCCGGGGGACGGCCTACCTGCGGTGCACGCGCGCCTCCTGGGACGACCGCCTGCGCCGCTATCCAGGCCTGCCCGTGACCGACTGCGTGGGCTTCCAGTCCGCCGCGGGCGCGGCCGGGCAGGCGCCGGTCGGCTGAGCCGCCCCGGCTGAGCGCCGCGACGACCGCTGCACGGAAAGGCTCGTCGTGCGCCGAGGCGGCGGTCTCCCTCGCGTAGAGCCGGACGAGGTCGTGCATGCGGTAGCGCTGGCCCAGTGGCCCGAGCACCAGGAAGTACCCGGCCACGTCCGGCGGCAGGGTGCGGTAGCTGAGGTCGAAGCTGGCCCGCACGCCGCCCGCGCGGAAATCGCACGAAAATCACCAGAAAGCATGACGGAAGCTAACCGTCTCCTGACGAG
>DAHWEX010000546.1 GCA_027326205.1 Actinomycetota bacterium | reverse complement strand
GCCGGGGCGGCCCTGGCGGTCTCCCGCCTTCCGGCGCTGCGCCGGGACGCCGCGGCCGCCTACGACGCGGCTCGCGCCGCCGACGACAGGCTGCGCACGCTGGCGGGCCGCCGGGTGGCCGCCGAACGGACCCTGCGCGACGCCTGGCACCGCTATGGCAGGGTGCTGCAGGCCCAGGACGCGCACACCCGGGCGAGGCCGCGCCTGCCGGCGCTGCTGGCCACCCGGTTCGGCGCCCGCCGGGAGTGGCTGGCCCGGCAGGCGTCGCTCGAGCAGGCCCGGCGCGACCACGCGGCCGTCACGGACTCGGCTCAGTGGGCGCTCGCCCAGATCCAGGCCGAGTTCGCCGCGGCGGCCGGCGAGCGCACGGCGGCGGGCGCCGCCCTGCGGCGGCTGGGCGACGAGTGCGCCGTGGCGCAGGAGGCGGCCAGTAGCGGTCGCCAGCGCTGGGGCGCGCATTTCCCGCCCGGGCCGGAGCTCTTCGCCGACCTGTCCGGCGACCGGGCCGGCCCGCGGCGGGAACTCGCCGCGCCGTGGGCGGACGAGGAGTTCGCGGCCGCGCGCACCGAGCTGTTCCTCGCCGCGCTCGCGCTGCACAAGGCCCTGATCTCGGCGCAGTCCCGCCGCGTCCGGCGGAACCTGAACGCGCTCGCCGGCTTCCTCGGCGGCAAGGACCGCCCGGACGACGCGGCCCTGCTCGCCGCCTGGCAGACGCTGTTCCTGCTCGTGCCGGCCGTCTCGGCGACGTTCGCGTCGCTGCCCGCGATGTCCGGCGGCCTCGGCGCGGAGTCCATCGGCTGGCTGCTCGTCGTCGAGGCCGGGCAGGCACCGCCGCAGCAGGCGGCGGGGGCGATCTGGCGGGCGCGGCGGACGGTGGTCGTCGGCGATCCCCGGCAACTGGAGCCGGCGGTGACGCTGCCCTGGGGCGGGCAGCGGGCCCTGCTGCGCCTGTTCGGCGCGGACGAGGAATGGGCGCCGTCGCGTACCTCGGTGCAGCGGGTCGCCGACCGCCTGATGCGTCACGGCACGCTGCCGCGAGATCCCGCGGACCCGGAGGCGGGCCTCTGGGCGGGCCTGCCCCTGTCCTTCTAGCGGCAGACGTCACCTGGCTCAAGCGGAACAGCGACCGCCTGCCCGGGCCGCTCCGCCCGCCGTCGCGAACAGGGCGGCGCCCGGCCCGGTTAACATGGGCGGATGCCCGCACAGCCGCCGTCCTCTCCGGCGAACGCCCTGGCCGTCGCGCACTGGCCCGACGTGGAGGCGGCGGCGCGGCGGATCCTCGTCGTGCCGGTTGGCTCGCTGGAGCAGCACGGGGCGCACCTGCCGCTCGACACCGACACGCGGATCGCCGTCGCCGTCGCGGAGCGCGCGTGCGGCGGCCGGGACGGGACGGGACTCGCGCCCGCGATCGCCATCGGGGCGAGCGGCGAGCACGCGGACTTCCCCGGCACGCTGTCGATCGGGAATGCCGCCTTGTCGACGCTGCTGGTGGAACTCGGGCGCCACGCGTCGCTGCACTGGCCGGCCATGCTGCTCGTCAACGGGCACGGCGGCAACGCGGGCGCGATCGGCGACGCCCTCGGGCGGCTGCGCGCCGAGGGCCGGAACTGCTCCGTCTGGCACGCGGGGCTCCGCGCGCCCGCGCTCGCGGCCGCGGGCGTCCGCCTGGTGCCGGACGCGCACGCGGGCCGGGTGGAGACCTCGATCATGCTCGCGCTCGCGCCGGGCGACGTCCGCCTTGACGCCGCCAGCGCCGGCCAGACCCGGCCGCTGGCCGAGATCATGGCCGGCCTGCGCACCCGCGGCGTGCGGCAGGTCAGCCCGAACGGCGTCCTCGGCGATCCGGCGGGCGCGTCCGCCGCGGAGGGCGAGACGCTGCTTGGCCTCCTGGTCGCGGACCTGGCGGCGGCGCTCGACCGGCTCAGCGTCGCATCCTGACGGCCGGCCGCCGCGGTCAGGCGGCACCGCGGTCAGGCGGCACCGCGCGCGGACGGCTCAGGCGCGCGGGCGGTGCGGGGTCACGGAGATCACCGGGCGGGCGTCACGGCCGGCCGCCGGAGCCGCCGCGGGCTGCCGGGCGGGCGGGCTCACCGCGGGCTGCCGGGCGGGCGGAGTGCCCTGGGCGGGCGGGCGGTGCGGGGTCACGTAGATGACCGGGCGGACGTCGGGGCGGGCCGCCGGGTTCACCGAGTGGTACTGGGAGTAGGTCGTCAGGCCGACGTCGTCGGTGCGGGCGTGCGAGGCCGCCGACAGTCGCTTCTGGTACGCCTCCCATTCCTCGACCCACCGCTGGCCGGCGGCCTCGACCTGCGGCACGGTCATCCCCGCCCGGCCGCCGAACGCGGGCGGGGTGCGGGTCCGCAGGTAGTCGATGTGGTCCATGCCGTGCAGCCCCTCGTGGAACGCGACCGTCCCGCTCCACGGGTGGACCTTCGCGCCGGCCACGTCCTCCGGGGTGTAGCCGCGCCCGTACGCGACCGGGTCGCCGGGTCCCAGGTCGCGGCAGAAGAAGGTCTGGATCGTGACCTCGACCGAGGGCGGCGGGGTGATCTCGATGACCACCTCGGTGCCGTCCTCCACCGTGTAGCGGTAGCCGCACGGCACCAGCTGCCACAGGCTCCGCGTCTCGGCGCGGCCGCTCATCGTGTCGTCGAGCTCGTCCGGAAGGTACGTCACCGACACGCCGCTGACCAGCATGCTGACCGCCCCGGTGGCCGGGTCCTGGCGCAGCCCCGCGGGGACCGGCGTGGCGATCCCGCGCACCCGCTGGTGCGGCTCCGGCCAGGCCCACGGCGGAATGCGGCCCCGGTTGGCCCAGTACAACTCGAACTCCGACGCGCCCGACAGCGCCGCGACCTTGGCGATCACCGCCGCGACCCGCGTCGCGTAGGCCGTCCGCAGCTCCGCGCTCAGCGCCAGCGGCGCGCCGGGCGCGGGAATCCCGCCCAGGCCGGCGATCTCCCGGTACCACGCGTCGAGGTACGCGCCCATCCGCACCCGGTCGGCCGGGTACCCGGCGTCAACGGCAAAGCTCGGACCGCTGCTCATGAACGCGATCGTCTCCTCGGTCTGGCCAGTCGCGACGCTCAAGGGGGCAACCGGATACCCCAGCCCAAAACTAAGCGAATCGCCGGACGCGCACCATCACCCGCGCGGCGCGGCGGCGCCGGCTCAGGCGACGGCCTGGGTGCGGGTGAAGACGTGGGTCCGCCCGATCGCGGTGAAGCCCAGCCGGGCGTACCAGGTGCGCGGCCAGTCGCCGGCGTCGGCGACGAGGAAGACCAGGCCGTATCCGGCGGCCTGGTGCAGCGCGGTGGCGAGGACCCTGCCGCAGTAGCCGCGCCGCAGGTGGGTGTCGGCGGTCATGACGTCCTCGATCTGGGCGATTCCCCGGCCGGGATCGGGGCGGCCGGCGTCGAGGTAGAGGTCCGCCCAGGAGGCGATCACGCCGTTCTCGTCGCGGGCGGCGAGGAAGCGGACGTCGTCGGCGCCGCGCAGGCGGGCCGTCCGGCGGGCGGCGAGCTGGTAGATGACCCCATCGCTGGCCTGCGGCATCCAGGCGCACAGCTGGCGGATCAGCGCGGGCAGCAGCTCCGGCACGGAGACAAGCTGCGCGGGCGCGGCCGGGGCAGACGGGTCCCCCGCGTAGGTCATGACCAGCTCGACGTCGTGCGCGTAGCCGCCGGCGGCGAACGCGGCCGCGCAGGCGGCCCCGGCGGCGTCGTCGAGCACGCTGACCCGCCGGTAGGGCAGGTGCCCGAGGGCCTTGTCGGCAAGCGCCGGGAGGCCGGCCGGCGCCGCACGGCCGATGATCAGCTGGTTGTGCTCGTAGGAGCCGGGATACTCCGGGTCGAAGACCGCTATCCCGCCGGGAACCTCCCGCACGACGGCGGCCTGCCGCCGCGCGAACGACATCCGGAACTCGTTGATGCGCTCCAGGGCCGTCGCTGGCATCTCGTCAGTGTAGCCAGGGCGACCAGACTAGCCAGACTAGCCAGTCGGCTGGTTTCGCTCAGTCGTGGCGGCCGGTGAAGGCCAGGCTGGCGCCGATGGCGATCATCGCGAGGCCGCCGGCGCCGCCGAGGGCGGCCATCCGCTTCGGCGAGCTGGCCAGCCAGTCGCGAACCCGGCCCGCGACGAGGGCGTACGTGCTGTCGGACAGCAGCGCGATGCCGCCCATGACCGCCCCGAGCGCGATGAGCTGGAGCGGCACGTGCCCCGAGGAGCGGTCGACGAACTGGGGCAGGATCGCGGCGAAGAACACGATGGCCTTCGGGTTCGTCACGCCGACCGTGAACCCGTCGGCCACGATCCTGGCGAGGGTCTTGCGCTCGGTCCGCGCGCCGATCGCCTCCGCCAGCGCGCGGCGGTGCCTGACCGCCTGGACGCCGAGGAAGACGAGGTAGGCCGCGCCGGCCAGCTTCGCCGCGGTGAACAGCGTGACGGACCGCTCCACGAGCGGCCCGATCCCGAAGGCCACCGCGACGACCTGCACGAACACGCCCGCCGTGTTGCCCACCACGGTGGCCACCCCGGCGGCCGCGCCGTGCACGACCGACCGGCTCACCACGAACAGCACGCTCGGCCCGGGGATCACGAGGAACACGACCGCGGTGACGGTAAACGCCAGCAGGTGGGAGGTGGGCAGCATGCTCCGACCCTAACGGAGCCCCGCGAGCCGGGTCACCGGGTTTTCCGTGCGGGTGCCACGCGGAGCAACCGCCCGTTCGGTATGGCCGTGGATGTTACTGGAGGTTGCCCGGGGCTACCGGGCTGCCGACTTCCTCGTGCGTGGCGGCCAGGTTGTCGTTGGCCTTGCAGCGGTCCGCGGCCGGGCCCTGGGAGAACGCGCGCAGCACGTTCGTCGTCACCTGGCGGACGAAGGCCGGGGTGGCGCCGCCGATGCCGTGCGGCTGGTCGCCGTAGATCGCCTCGACCCAGCGCATCGTGCCGCTGTTGTAGACCCCGGCACCGCCCGGGTGCGTGTAGTAGGCCGAGTCGCCGTAACTGGCGACGCCGTTGCAGGTCAGCGGCGAGTGGGAGAGGACCTCGATGGGGCGCTCGACCGGGTAGGCGGGGTTGACCCGGTCGTACTCGACGCCGACCAGGTGCGGGAAGCTCGCGCCCGCGCTCACCCCCGTGCCCGCGTAGACCCAACTGGAGGGGGACGAGACCACGAACGGGGCGTCCACCGGGTAGCCCTCGTAGATCGTGCCGATGAGGGTGGACTCCGGGTCGGAGTTCGGTGGGTCGCGCCAGTCGCTGGTGACCTCCGTGGGGTCCTTCCCGTAGGCGGGGTCCTGGGTGTAGGCGGTCTTGTAGCAGACCACCTCGCGGGCGTCGCCCAGGGCGCTGGCCTGCAGCCGGGTACGCCTGAACAGCGCGTTCGCGCCGAAGAACGCCAGGTTGACGCCCTTGTCCCTGGCGGCGGTGACGTTCGCGCGCTCCTGCGGGGTCCAGTACTCGTCGTGTCCCATGGACACCAGGGCGCTCGCACCGTCCAGCAGGCCCGGGTCGGCGGCGATGTCCATGCTGGTCACGTAGGCCAGATCGAGGCCGCCCCGTTCCAGGGTGAGGTACTCGGCGAGCTTGATCACGTTCCGCTCGTAGGTCAGGAACATGTTCGCGCCGTTGGTGTCGTAGGGACGGTCGAGGCTGACCACGTAGGAGCGGTCGGCGTACGCGCCGTTCGGCCCCTTGTACAGGTCGTACCCGCCCCAGGTGTTGTAGGCCTGCCAGGTCTGCACGCAGCTCTTCAGCACGACCTTGCCCGCGCAGGACTGCGACCGGACCGTGACGGGGACGTACCGCTGCCCGCCGGTCTCGGCGGCCAGCTTCACCAGGTACGCCCCGGGCGGCCAGTCGTCGGTGGCGACCGCGACGGCCGGGTCCCAGTCGGTCGTGACGGTGTTGGTCGCCGCGGTCAGCGTCGCGGCCTTCTGCGCGCCGCCGCGCAGCGTCTTGGACCGCCACACCTCGCGGGCACCGAGGCCCTGGTACCAGCCGAGCCGGTAGGCGGTCGCGGTGAAGCCGCGCGCGGTGGTGGACACGAACAGGCGCAGCGTTTCGCCCTGCGCGAGGCTCGCCGAGCCCGCGTAGCCCTCGATCTCGTGCGCGCCGCCCAGGGTGTGGATCACCCAGTCCGAGGCGCCGGGCAGCTTGTTCTCCGGCACCGGGTTCCGCCACGCGCGGGCGGACGCGGCGACCGGCAGCCCGCCGGCCCCGGCGGAGCGCGCGAGGCTGCCGCAGGCCGACACGGCGCTGGCCACGCCGGCCGCGGCCAGCCCGAGAAAGGCCCTGCGACTCGTCTGTCTTGCCACCACACGGGTAAGCATTTCACGCATCTCGCCCGCTATGTGCGGGCACATAGCGATCTGTTACATCTGCGCCAGACCGGGCATCGCCCGGCCCGGCGCGGGCGGCACGGGCATGCCGCCCGCGACGCGGGTCCTCCCCGCGGCGGGCCGGCTAACCGAGCGCCTCCAGCAGCGGGGCGAGGGCGGCGGGGTCGTCGCCCGGAGCGGCCAGGATCACGCCGCCGACGAGCGGGCGGGCCTTGGCGAGCAGGGCGGCGGCCAGTTCGAGCCCGACGGCGCGGGCGCCGGAGCGCCCGGCCCGCTCCATCGCGTCGAGCGCGGAGCCGGGGATCGTCACGCCCGGCACCTCGTGCGCGAGGTAGTCGGCCTCCTCGAACGAGGTCAGCGGGGCGACCGACAGCAGCAGCGGGACGCCGGTGCCGTCCAGCGCCTCGACCAGGCGGGTGAGCGCGTCGAGCTCGTAGACCGGACGGCAGACCAGGTAATGGGCCCCCGCCCGGATCTTCGCCCGGGCCCGGGCCAGCTCGGCCCCGTGGTCCCGCGCGCCCGGGTTGACCCGCGCGCCGAGGCAGAACGAGGTCCGCGACGTCAGCGCGAGCCCGTTGGAGTCGCGGCCCGCGTTGAGGCCCGCGAGCAGCGCTGTCAGGCCGACCGAGTCGACCTCCCAGGTGCCGTCGACCGCCGGGTAGTCGCCGAGCACCGGCGGGGACCCGGTCGTCGCCACCACGGACCGGATGCCGAGCGCGTGCGCGCCGAGCAGGTCGGCCTGGAGCGACATGATCGTCTTGTCCCAGGTGGTGACCGTGGGACAAGTCTCCACGCCAACGCGCTCCTGCAGCGCCAGGGCCATGCTGAGGGAGTCGATGTGCGTCCGGGCGTTCTCCCTGGGCTGCACGAAGACGAGCCCGATGCCCCGGTCCGCGAGCAGGGACGCGGTCCGCTCGGCGTCGCCCGCGTAGCCGGCGTCGGGCGGGGTGATGGCGGCCGCCACCACGAACCGGCCCGAGGACAGGTGGTCGGCGAGCGACCCGCTGCCGAGGCCGGCCGCCGACGGCTCCTCGACGCGGACGGCGGCGGCCACGCTCGCCGGCGGCTGCGGCTGCCCGGCCGGCTGCGGCTGCGCGCGCAGCGCCTCCGCGACGGCCCGGATGTGCGTCGGCGTGGTGCCGCAGCAGCCGCCGACCAGGGTCACGCCGGCGTCGGCGAACCGAGTCAGGTAGCGGGAGAAGTAGCCGCCGTCGATGGCGAACTCGAACGAGCGCGGCCCGGTCCGGCGGGGCTGGCCGGCGTTGGGCTGCGCGCTGACCGGCACCGCCGAGTACCGGACCAGGTCCTCGGCGACGACGAGCATCCGCTGCGGGCCGATCGTGCAGTTGGTGCCGATCATCGCGACCGGGAGCGCGGACAGCACGGCCGCGACCTCGCGCGGCGTCTCGCCGCCGAGGGTATGTGCGTCGTCGGCGAACGTGGCCTGCGCGATCAGCGGCAAGCTGGTGACGGACGCGGCCACCGAGACCGCCTCGACGAGCTCGTCCAGGTAGCCGAACGTCTCCAGGATCAGCAGGTCCGCGGCGCCGTCCGCGACCAGGGCGCCGATCTGCTCGCGCAGCACCTCCATCCGCTCGGCCGCCCCCACGCGGCGGCGCTGCGGCGCGGTCACCGCGGGCGACACCGAGCCCGCCACCAGGACGCCGCGGCCGGAGCGGTCCGCGGCGGCCCGGGCAAGCCGGACGCCCGCCCGGTTGATCTCCGCGACCTTGTCCGGGAAGCCGTGGTCGGCGAGCCAGAGCCGGTTGGCGCCGAAGGTGTTGGCCTGGATGATGTCCGCGCCGGCGATCAGGTAGCTGTCGTGGATCGTCGCGACGAGGCCGGGGTCGGACAGGTTCAGCTCCGGCAGCGACCGGTCGAGGGCCGCGCCCGCCGCGTGCAGCATGGTGCCCATGGCACCATCGCACACGAGCACGCGCTCGCCGGACAGCAGACTGCCCGCTGACGGTTTGGATGGCCCGCTCATGCCAGTTATCCCGATCCCTTGACGACTTTTTACGGCTGTGCCTCTGGCAGCGCGTCGAGGATCTCGAGCGCCACCTGGGCGATCAGCCGGTCCCGGTAGTTGTCGAGCCGCAGCCCGGTGATCTCCTCGATCCGCTTGATCCGGTAGGCCACCGTGTTCGGGTGGACGTGCAGCAGCCGCGAGGCGCGCTGCGGGCTGTTGTTCTCCCGGAAGTAACAGGCGAGGGTCGACAGGTACTCCGACTTGTGCTCGTGTTCGTGCTCGGAGAGCTTACCCAGCACCTCGGTCGCGAAGGACCGCAACTCGGACAGGTCCGGCACCTGGAGCAGCAGCCGGTGGATGCCGAGGTCCTCGAACGCCGAGACCGCGCCGGTCCGGCCGAGCCGCCACAGCGTCTGGGTGGTGCGGTGCGCCTGGTCGTAGGAGCGGGCGATCTCGTCCGGCGCCTTGCACGGGCCGCCGATCCCGATGACCACCTTCGCGCCGGGAAACAGCTCGGCCAGCCGGGCGAGGCAGGCCTGGCCGAGCTTGCGCGGGTCGGGTGACGCGGCGGCCACCACGACCACCTCGGACTCCCGGGCGGAGACGATGGCGTCCGGCGCCCTGGTGGTCATGAAGTGCTCGATGGACTCCTTGATGCGCTGGCGCAGCGGCTCGGCGTCGGCGGCCCGCGACGGCGGCAGCTCGAAGGCGATCGCCGCCACGTGGTGCGCCCGGGCCGGGTCGTAGCCGAGGTGCGCGGCCCAGCGGGCCGCGTCGGCGGCGT